>PMCB01000087.1 GCA_003153955.1 Dehalococcoidia bacterium
GTTTATGAAGGCGCGCCGACACCAATCACAGCTTTTCTTTCGGTAGCCAGTAAAGCGGCGGGTTTTGCGATTATCCTGCGTGTTTTCTACACGGCTTTTAACTTCCCTGTCTGGTTAACCCATGACTGGGGAATGATATTCGCCATTTTGGCGGCAATCGGCATGACCGTCGGTAATATCGTCGCGATTCCGCAAACCAATATCAAAAGGATGCTGGCTTATTCCAGTATTGCCCAGGCAGGCTACCTGATACTCGGTATCGCGACAATGGGGTTCTCCCCCGCAATGGGTTATATGGGACAGAGCGGCGTGCTGTTCTTCCTGGCTGGATATACCGTTACTAATCTGGGCGCATTTATTGCCGTAATTGCCATATCCGAAAAAGTCGGCAGCGACCGCATCAGCGATTACGACGGAGTGTTAAAAAGATCCCCGCTGCTGGCATTAGCCTTAACGCTATGTTTGATTTCTCTAACCGGTATCCCGCTGACAGCCGGTTTCCTGGCGAAGTTTTACATCTTCAGCGGCGCTGTCCAAAACCATCTGCTGTGGCTGGTAGTTATCGCAGTTTTAAACAGCGTGGTTGCAGCCTATTACTATCTAAGGGTAGTTAAAGTAATGTGGTTCAATGAGCCGAAATTCGAAGGGAAAGTAACGACTTCCTTCGCTTTGCGAGTGGCACTGGTTCTCAGCTGCGCGGGTGTAATATTTATCGGAGTTTCACCCTACGTCATGAACCTGGCAAACTCGGCGGCGAAAATGTTCGGCTTCTAGTCCGGCACTTAACTACGTTGTTCCAGCGCGTCAATTGTAAATTAGTCTTCATTTTGCTATTCTTTAACTAATCTTACAAATATGAAAGCAGGATGATTACTTGGCCACACAAAGTTATATTCTGGCAATCGATGAAGGAACCACCGGCACGACGTCCCTCCTGATTAATTCCGACGGCCAGGTTGTCTCTAAAGCTTATCGGGAAGTGCATGCGCTTTATCCACAGCCGGGTTGGGTGGAAGAGGATGCGCAGGAACTATTTCAGAAGGCTATCGCAGGGGCACTCGAATCGATTCAAAATACCGGCATTGAAATTTCGCTGGTAAAAGGGATCGGGATCACTAATCAACGTGAAACCACTGTCGTCTGGGACCGGCATACCGGTAAACCGGCAGCCAATGCGATCGTCTGGCAATGCCGCCGCACCGCGGCGATGTGCGAAGAGCTGAAGCAAAAAGGCTACGAAACAACCGTCCGCGAAAAAACAGGGCTTGTCATCGACGCGTATTTCTCCGCGACGAAAATACGCTGGATTTTAGACAATATCCCGAATGGACAAAAACGGGCAGAACGGGGAGAATTGTTATTCGGCACTGTCGACACCTGGCTAATCTGGAACCTGACAGGCGGCAAGGTGCATGTCACCGATTACAGCAACGCTTCCCGGACGATGCTGTTCAATATTCATACGTTGCAGTGGGATAAAGAATTGCTGGCGATGTTAAACATCCCCGAAGCTGTTTTGCCGCAAGTGAAGCCGTCCAGTTATATCTACGGGGAAACGATTCCCAATATTTTCGGCATTAAATTACCGATATGCGGAATTGCCGGCGACCAGCAGGCAGCGCTTTTCGGTCAAACCTGCTATGAAGTTGGAAACACGAAGAATACCTACGGCACCGGATGTTTTATATTGTTGAACACCGGCAGTCAACCGGTAACTTCAAAGAATGGATTACTGACAACTATCGCCTGGAATATCGACAATAAAACGACTTACGCGCTGGAAGGCAGTGTTTTTGTCAGCGGCGCGGCAATCCAGTGGTTAAGGGATGAATTGAATCTGATTCCGTCCGCGGCAGACAGCGAAGCCATTGCCAAAACGGTACCGGACAACGGCGGAGTTTATCTGGTGCCGGCATTCGTGGGGCTGGGGGCACCTTACTGGGACATGTATGCCCGCGGAATTATCATCGGGATAACGCGCGGGACGAATAAGGGGCACATTGTCAGAGCAACTCTGGAGGCCATTGCTTACCAGGTGAAAGACGTGGTGGATGTGATGAGCAAAGAGGCGGATATCGCGGTGCCTCACCTGCGAGTCGACGGCGGCGGGACAGGAAACTCCTTATTGATGCAGTTTCAAGCCGATATTCTGGGAATCCCCATCCAACTGACTTCAATACCGGATACTACGGCGCTGGGTGCGGGTTTCCTGGCCGGGTTGGCCGTCGGAGTTTGGGAAAATACCGGCGAAATAGCCAAACGGCGTTATACTTCCCGGACATTCGAACCGAAAATGCCGTTAGAGCAACGAGAAAAACTTTATCACGACTGGAAAAGAGCGGTGGAACGCTCTCGAAACTGGATAACAAATTAGTTGGCAGGAATATAAATGAAACGAGATTTCACGGAAGCAGAGGGTAAATCATTTGATTTGATCATCATCGGCGGGGGAATTATTGGCGCCAACATTGCCCGGGATGCCGCGATGCGGGGACTGAAAACATTATTGCTGGAAAAAGATGATTTTGCTACAGGAACGACATCGCGTTCTACACGTTTGATTCACGGCGGTTTCCGGTACCTGCAGCATTTTGAGTTCGGGCTGGTGCGCGAGGATCTACGCGAACGGGAAATCCTGTTGAAGATCGCTCCTCATCTTGTCTATCCACTGCCGTTTCTGATACCGGTAACGACGGCGAAAGATCATGTGATTATGGCCGCGGGTACACTGGTTTACGACATCCTTTCTTACGATAAAAGTGTGCCGGGGCGCAAACACTATAACCGGAAAACGACCATGAAAATGGAACCCAACATGAGGCTGGAGGGACTGCGCGGCGCCGACCAGTATTATGACTGCCAAATCTGGTTTACAGAACGCCTCTGCCTGGAAAATATTATATCCGCGGTGGAAAACAACGCGGTGGCGTTGAATCACGCTAAAGTTACCGGCATCCTGAAAGAAGGGAATATAATCAGCGGAGTGAAAGTCCAGGATAAATTGACCGGGAAAGAATACGAGATAAAATCACGCATGGTAGTTAACGCCGCCGGACACTGGATGGACGCAGTCTGCGGTATGATGTACGGGCACCCGAAACAAATGGTCCGACGGACAAAAGGCGTGCATCTGCTGACACCAAGACTATCCAATAACGCGCTGGTGCTTTATGCCAAAAGCGACGGACGGCTCTGGTTTGTAATTCCAGCTGGGAAATATTCACTGGTAGGAACAACCGATACCGATTACAAAGGGGATTTAGAAGCGGTTTACGCCGATAAAACGGATGTCGATTACCTGATTCAGGAAGTACAGCGGGTTTTCCCGAACCTGCAAACCAAAGACATTTTTTATACATATGCCGGTTTACGCTCACTGCCCGATTCCGGAGATGAGAAGCCATCTAATGTTTCCCGCGCACATAAAACCATCGACCATGAGAAGCTGGACGGGGTGAAAGGGTTCATTTCAGTACTGGGTGGGAAAATTACCGGCGCCCGGGGCATCAGTGAAGAAATTACTAACTTGGTTTGTAAGAAACTGGAAATCAAAGCTAAATGTAAAACCGCAGGCACACCGCTGCCCGGCGCGCCGATGGTGACGCGGGAAGAATTAACTAAAATAACGACTGAGACAAAAACCGATTTTGAGACTTTGGCATACCTGTCATCGCTTTATGGGTCCCGTTATCTAAAAGTATTGGATTACGCGCAAAGGGGCGCCCGCGGGATGCAGCCGCTTTGTCCGCATTCTAAGGATATTACCGCACAAATCTGGTATGCCGTGGCGGAAGAAAGCACTTATACCGTCAGTGATTTTATGATGCGCCGCAGTGGGTTAGGACTGGCAGAATGCCAGGGATTAGATGCGGTTGAAATTGTGGGCAGGGAAATGGGCAAGCTGTTAAATTGGAAACCGGATGAACAGAAGCAGCAGGTGAATGAGTACAAAAGCACCGCGGCATTGGCACAGAAGTATAAAACTGCATAAATTTGAATTAACACGATGCCGCTGTGAACCGAGAGAATATTCTTCTTTCGGTTCAGAAAGATTCAAGGTATTTGTATTTAGCACTCCATTTCCCATATAATTACAACGATGTCAGACATTATTGAAGGTAGAAATCCGGTCCTGGAACTGCTCAAAGCGGGACGTTCCATTAATAAAATCTTGATCTCCGATAACGTGCAGCGGCACAGCACCATCGGGGAAATCCTGAACCTGGCAAAAACCAAAGGCACACCGGTTGAATTTGTGGAAGAATCCGTTATCCGGCGTTTGAGTTTTACGGCAGCCAGTCAGGGGATAATCGCTTACGTTTCACCGAAAGAGTACGTAACGCTGGATGATTTGCTGGCGATTTCAAAAAAACTTAACGAACCGCCCCTCTACTGCGTACTGGACGGTATAGAAGACCCGCAAAATCTCGGGGCAATTTTACGCACCGCGGACGCGACCGGATTTCACGGGATCGTGGTTCGGGAGAGAAGGGCAGTCGGACTGACGCCGATTGTGGCAAAAACTTCAGCGGGCGCGATAGAATATGTGCCGGTATCCCGCGTGGTGAACATTTCGCAAGCAATTGAATTTCTAAAAAAAGCCAATGTCTGGGTTATCGGCATCGACATGGCCAGCCGGACCGAATATTCGAAAATTGATTATAAAATCCCCACCGCAATCGTTATTGGCAGCGAAGGGGCGGGACTTTCCGACCTGGTAAGGAAGCGCTGCGACACTATTGCCGCAATCCCGATGAAAGGGAAAATCAGTTCTTTGAATGCTTCTGTGGCAACCGCGATCGTGATGTATGAGGCTTTTCGGCAAAGGAGGTAGTAACCTTTGTCCGGAATAAATCCGTTTCGATATACCGCTGGTCCTGTTGATTTCAATCTGCAACTCATCCGGCAGAACAAACATTGGCAGCATTACCTGGTCGATTTTCCGGTTGTTTTCTCAGATCATTTACCCGGCGGCGATGTCGCCCGCGGCGAATATTTCGAACCTCTCGGGAAAAATGCTGCGCCGCTGGTAATCCTGATTCATGGATGGGGAGACAATAGTGTAATACCATTAAAATGGATGATACCCGGGTTGATTAAGAGAGGCACTGCCTGTTTTGTCCTTTATCTTCCATTCCATACCAAAAGCTTAACAGCGGAAATGAAATCGGGACTTTCGCACTTATCTCAGGACGAATGGTTTACAGGTTACCAAACGGCAGTGACCGATGTGATGCGGATTCTGGATTGGGCCGGACAAAACAACCAAATTAACCGCAGCCAAATCAGCTTGATATCCCTCAGTCTGGGGGCAATTGTCGGTTCGATAGCAATGGGGATCGACACACGAATCAAAGCCGGGGTTTTTATCGTCCACGGCGGCAACACGGGTAAAATCATGCAAACCAACAGTGTCTCCCGATTCGGTAAAAAATACCGGTTATCTCCAGACGTTTATCTCGAAAAACAGAAGAACTATGCCGAATATCTGCGTGAAGTTGGGCAAAAAGGTTTTGATAACGTGCGGCCGATGGAGCGGAATTATCTGATTGACCCGCTGACTTACGCCCTGATGCTTAAAGGTAGACCGGTATTAATGATCGATGCCAGATGGGACGAAATATTTCCGCAGGACTCTTCCGATGATTTTCAGAAAGCATGCGGTGATTGCGAAAGATTAGTTTTACCGGCGTCGCATGCCAGTATCTGGATATGGTATCCTATTATTGTACGTCGTATCAATAAGTTTCTGGCATTGACCTGTCATAATTGAAACTGATTGCAAACGGAGGTGAGCCGCTAATGCCAACTCTAATGCTGAGTAAAAAAGAAGTCCGCAGATTAATCAACATCCGGGATGTAATCGACGTCGTTGAAGCCGGGTTCAAAGACTATACCGAAGGAAAGGGGGAGATGCCTTCCAAGGTATATTTGACCGTGAAAGACGGAGATTTCCGCGCGATGCCGGCATCTTTACCGGGGGAAGCAGGCATGAAATGGGTGAGTGTCCACACCGGCAACATGGCGAAAGGGCTGCCCACCGTGATGGCCGTCCTGATATTCAATGACCCGGATACCGGTTATCCGCTGGCAATCATGGACGCCTCCGAAATAACGGCGTTACGGACAGCAGCGACCTCCACCATTGCATCAAAATACCTGGCGCGTAAAGGCGCCGGTACGCTGGGCATTATTGGCTCGGGTTATCAGGCTTATCACCACATTAAAGCGCATTGTTAACTGTTTAAATTCAAAGAGATAATGGTGGCCGATATTTCCCCCAAAGCCACGGGAAGGCTGGTAGATTCTCTACCCAATTTACCGCTGCGGGCATGCTCGATTGAAGAAACGGCCTAGGCCGACATTATTTGTACGCTCACACCGGCGCATCAGCCGGTTTTACAAAAAAAGTGGCTAAAACCCGGTGCGCATATCAACGCAGTGGGGGCAGATGCCGAAGGAAAAGAAGAACTGGAACCTTCGATACTGAATAACGCGGTTGTAATTGTCGATGATTTAAGGCAGGCGATTCATGCCGGGGAAATCAATGTTCCGATAGCTATGGGAATATACAAAAAAGAACAAATCTACGCCTCTCTTGGAGAAATTATCGGCGGTAACAAACCAGGCCGGACAAATGATGAAATGATTACAGTTTTCGATTCTACGGGGTTGGCGATTGAAGATATCGCGGCGGCCGGGATGGTTTACCGGAAGGCCATGCAAAACGGCACCGGTGTTTCATTCAACCTGGTGGACTAAAGATGTTGCGTTGCAATATTTTGAGCGGACGTGTTTTTTCTATCCAACTTACAGTGATGCGTAATATTTATGTTATAATTCAAACATAACAAAACAGATTGTTGATATTATTCAAAGGTTTTTCGCTTAATGGAATTCACCAAAATGCAGGGCGCCGGCAACGATTTCGTAGTTATCGACGCTAAAAATAACCGGACTAACTGGAACGAACTGGCAATCAAAATGTGCGACCGTCATTACGGCATCGGTGCGGACGGATTATTATTATCTTTACCTTCAAAAACCGGCGATTTTAAAATGCGGATATTTAATGCGGACGGGTCCGAATCCGCTGTCTGCGGGAACGGTTTAAGGTGCCTGGTCAGCCATTATCTTACTAACCCCAATTGGGGTAATCTTTCTGAAGTCACCGTCGAAACTTCCGTCGGTTTGCGGACCGCGAAAATCCGGCGTCAAAAGAATAATCCCATCGAAATCCAGGTAAATATGGGCGAACCGCAAATAGGGCTAAAACAAATACCGGTAAACAAACTAAACGATTGCAAAACACTTGACATAATATCTTTGATGAATACGACGGTTGCCGTGAATAATCAGAAACTGTTGTTGAGCCTGGTATCCGTGGGCAATCCGCACGCGGTGCATTTTATCGATTATCGGGTGAACGATTTCCCGCTGGTGGATTTAGGGTCGAAAGTGGAACAACACAGATTATTTCCGGATGAAACTAATTTCGAAGTAGTTAGAGTTATCGATGAAAATAACCTCGAAGCGCGGGTTTGGGAGAGGGGAGTGGGGGAAACACTGGCCTGCGGCAGTGGTGCCTGCGCCATTATGGTCGCAGGTAATTTACTGGGAAAACTGGATAAAAAGGCGAAGATGCATTTGCCGGGTGGGGTCTTAAAAGTCGAATGGAATTATGGAATAAATAATAATATCTATCTGAGCGGACCGGCGGAGACCGTATTCCGCGGTGAATGGTGACGGGCTATTAAGCTCGTTAGAAAGGAAGTTACACGTGAGATTATCGCAAAGAGTTGAAAGTTTACCCCCTTACCTGTTTGTCGAGATCAGCCGGAAAATCTCAGAAAGAAAAGCAAAAGGCGAGGACGTAGTTAGTTTCGGCATCGGGGACCCGGACATTCCGACACCGGCGCATATCATCGAACGTTTGTGTAAAGAAGCGCATGTTCCCGCAAATCAGCGCTATCCCGAATCCGAAGGTTTGCCTGAGCTGAGGAAAACAATCGCGAGCTGGTATCAGAAGCGTTTTGGCGTATCGCTCGACCCGGACAAAGAAGTCGCGCCATTAATCGGTTCGAAAGAAGGAATCGCGCACATCGCCTTATGCCTGTTAAATCCGGGAGACATTGCGTTAATTACCGATCCGGGTTATCCTGTTTATGCCATCGGGACAAAGCTGGCCGGCGGAATCCCGTACTATTTGCCGATTTCTCCAAGAAACAATTTCTTGCCGGACCTGGATAACATTCCGGCCGAAATTTTAGCGAAAACAAAGGTATTATGGTTAAATTACCCCAATAATCCTACCGGCGCGGTGGCCGACCTCAAGTTTTTCAACAAAGCGGTCGAATTCGCAAAAAAGTATGATATCTGCATTTGTCACGACGGCCCTTATTCTGAGGTAGCATTTGACGGGTATGTCCCGGTCAGCTTTTTGCAGGCGGAAGGGGCGAAGGATGTGGGTATCGAGTTTCATTCGCTATCAAAAACCTACAACATGACCGGATGGCGTATCGGGATGGCAGTGGGGAACGCAGCCGCGATTAACGCACTGAAAACATTGAAATCCAATCTGGATTCCGGCATCCCTCAGGCAATTCAATACGCGGCGATCGAAGCTTTGACCGGACCGCAGAACTGCATTAAAGAACATAACGATGTTTATCAGCGGCGCCGCGACCTGATAGTTGATACATTGAACAAGATGGGGCTGGAAGCAAAACCACCGAAAGCCAGCCTGTATATCTGGGCAAAAGTACCCCACGGTTTTACATCGGTAGAATTTACCAATGATTTACTGGATAAAACGGGCGTGGTGGTAACGCCGGGCACCGGTTACGGCAGCAACGGGGAAGGATATGTCCGGCTTTCGCTGACAATCGCGGACGCTTTGCTGCTGAAAGGGCTTTCCCGGATGGTACAATGGCATGATGGTAAGAACATTATGAGGCCTAAAAAAATCTAGATTATCCGGCACAAATAAGGTAAATTCAAAGGGCAGGGTTTGATCCCCTGCCCTTCTTGTTATACTTTACATAATTATCTAGTCCAGGCTAAACGGCGGATATTTATCCGTTACCAGGAGAATAGCGTAAGCGGAGACGCGTAAGCCCCACCGGTATACACCTAAAACAAAATCAAAAATCCCCCGCGGATATCGGCCGGTGAAAAGAATCGCGAGCCAGGCAACGATAATGCAAATGAAAGACGCTATAGCTAAAAAGAAAAGCACAAAATAATGAGGTATTGCCAGGAACCATTTGACCAGTGGCATCCACCGGTTCAGGTCCTTTTTAACATCAGGATAGTTGATTACGAGATGGACCGACTGCTCTTCGTCGGTTGATGGGTAAACATCGGTCATCAGTAAGAGATACGTGCCGACTCTGGCGCCAAACCGGGTGACGGCCAGATTCCAGTCAAACCACCATTTCGGGTATTTTTGCCGGAAGAGAATCATCAGAAGGGTGGACCCAAACAGGATGCCGACACCACTGGCAGCTCCGACAACCCAGTTATGGGTATGCTGTCCCCAGGAAGTGCCCCTGCTGGAAAGCAGGCCCAGCACAATGGCAATGGGAATGACTGTGAAAATGCGGAAAAATGAAGTCAGCCGATTAAGCAGACGATCGGGGTAATCAATTGTCACTTTTGCGGCATAATCTATTTTGTTTTCGGCCATGTATATTGTTCTCCTTTTTGTATTTAACGTTTATAAACAAAGCCACAACTGGAACAATGATATAGCGGTTAAGGAATAGTGTCAATAATAGTTTTGGTATTGAAAATGAATGGACGGTTGACAAGTAATATGCAGAAGTAGATAATCCAATATAATTCTTCAATACTAGAAATATGAAATGGAAAGTCGTGTACTCAGATAAATGAAAATTCATCCTTTGCTCTGGATGGTTTGCTTAATAATATTCTTATGTTTTATTGTTTCGCGGATAATGTGGGTAATCCGTTTTGTATTTCCGGCGATGATACCTTTAATTTTATTATATGTGGCGGGATATTGGATTTATTCAAAAGTAAAAAATAAGAAATTAAAAAATGATAATCCGGACGGGGGAAATACTTAATCCAAATTTCTAGGCTAAAAGTGTATTCGAAGCTACTTTACACTACATAACATATATTATGCGCCCCAATAACAATGGTATTTTAACAGATACAATTTAGCCTATTTACCGCTAATAATGCTTCGATCGCTGTTGCGTTTGTACTTTTGTAATTTTGTATTATTTTATATTGGCGATTTTATTGTTTTGGTCACCGATTAACGAATTTTGATAC
Organism: Dehalococcoidia bacterium; assembly: GCA_003153955.1. Classification (GTDB taxonomy): domain Bacteria; phylum Chloroflexota; class Dehalococcoidia; order Dehalococcoidales; family Fen-1064; genus Fen-1064. The sequence continues at coordinate 10,306 of PMCB01000087.1, forward strand.
TTAAGCTTTGTTTCCCGCTACTAACCGTTTTCAGGAATTTCGACAAAATACCGACACCGGCAACCTACGACAACAACTATACAACAATTTCATCGAATTTCATGGTATTGTAATTATGTAATATAAAACCCTGCCGGACATTTTAAAAACAACAAACCAAAATATTTTGATAAATATTGATAACTCTAAAATAATAGAATTTGTCTTACATAAACCGGCTTTGGCTATGTCATGATACGGAATTCCCGCAAAAACGGCCTAATTTTCGATTACAGCGAATATTGAGCTCAATTTTGGTTATTTTGTGGCTGATACCCAGTTTTGTCAGTTAAAAGTTCACTGATCCGTTGCAGCAAACCGTTTAATCCCCATTTTTTTACCGCGGAGACAAAATACATGTTTTCCTGGATTTCCGTTTCGTTAGACGACAAATATTGTAAAGCTTCTTCTTCGTTCCAACTTTTATCCTTTGCCAGTGCCAGGTCAATTTTGTTCAATACGGTAATACGTGGTTTTCCCATTATTCCCAAATCATTCAGAATATTTTCAACGGCGTGATTTTCTTCTGCGGCATAGGGCGAAGAAAAATCAATGACATTCAATAACAGATCGGCTTCTTCCAGTTCTTCCAAAGTGGCGCGGAAAGCGCTGATGATATTCGTCGGTAATTTGCGGATAAACCCAACCGTATCGCTTAAAAGCGCCATTTTACCATCCGGCAGCATAATCCGCCGTGTGGTCGGGTCAAGCGTAGTAAAAACTTTATTTTCGCTAACAACATTAGCCCGGCTGATAGCGTTAAGCAAAGTACTTTTCCCGGCATTGGTATACCCGACAAGCGCGATAATGGGAATACCGCTTTTATGCCGCCTCTGCCGGTAGAGATAACGCTGCTGACTGACTTTATCCACTTCGGCGCTGAGCCGATGAATCCTTTTTTCAATCAACCGGCGGTCAGTTTCCAGCTGCGATTCGCCGGGCCCCCGGGTGCCGATACCGCCGCCGAGTCTTTCCAAATGGCTCCATTGCCCGGCCAACCGGGGTAATAAGTATTGATGCTGCGCCAGTTCCACCTGGAGTTTACCTTCGCGTGTTTGCGCGCGTTTGGCGAAAATGTCCAGAATCAAAGCAACCCGGTCGATGACTTTAACCTGCAGGGCTTCTTCCAAATTCCGTTGCTGGACCGGCGAAAGTTCATCGTCAAAAACAACCGTATCAAAATGCAATTCTTCTTTTAACGCCACGATTCCGTCGAGTTTGCCTTTACCCAAATACAATGCTTTGGTCGGCGAATCTAGGCGCTGAATAGTTGTCCCGACGACAATGCCGCCGGCTGATTTCACCAGCTGCGCCAGTTCGCTTTGGGAAGCTTCAGCAGAAACGATTTTCTCACTGTCTTTTGTGGCGACGGTCACCAAAAAAGTTTTTTCCGGTTGGATTTGTGTTGAAATAATTGTATTTTTAATAATATTCTCCGAAACCATAATACTTTATGTTAAGTATAATGTACTAATAAAGTCTGGTTTTGAACAAATGTGTATTAATCTATTCTGACACAATTCTAAGAATATTTATACCACAGCATGTAAAACAGACAAACCGCACTCGGTAAGTGTTGAAAACTACTCAACCGCCGAAACAGCATAATGGCAAGGTTAAATAAAGACCCCTTCCATCAGACAGGCATCGAATTCTTCCTGGGGCATGCCCAGAAATTCACGGCAGACGAATTCGGTGTGTTCGCCCATGCGCGGCGCGTTACGGTAAAGCTTCGCCGGAGTCCCGGATAATCTGGAGGCTTGCCCGAGATAAGTAAAATTGCCCAATATTTCATGCTGTGCCGTCCAGAAACATTCTCTTTCTTTGAGCTGGGGATCATCGCACAAATCATGCGTGTTTTCGACGACCCCGGCCGCCACGCCCGCCTTTTGCAGCAGTTTGGTCACGTCTTCGGCGGTTTGCTGTAAAGTCCAGGCCTCAACCAGTTCATTCAGTTGGCTTTCGTTCTTTTTGCGGTTAATAACAGTAGAAAACTTGGGATTCTTGCTCCATGACAATTGTCCGGCAGCCTTACAAAATACCAGCCATTCCTCGTCGGTAAACACACTGACGGCGCACCACCGGTCGTCACCTTTACAGCGGTAAATGCCGTGGGGCGCGGCATATTCACAGGAATTCCCTTTCAGGCTTTCATCGACTTTTACGCCCGGGTAATTAATCAGTTTCGGCGCGAAGAGGTTCAATCCAACTTCAAGCTGGGAAATATCCAGTTCCTGGCCTTTACCGGTCCGCCGCCGGTAATCCAAAGCGCCGATAAGAACGGCGGCGGCAAAATGCGGGACCACATAGTCGCTGTAGGCGACTTGCAGTGAAATCGGTTCTTTACCCGGCCAACCTACCATGTTGACGATGCCGGCTAAGCCGTTGATATGATTTCCCAGTCCGGGTTGTTTGGCCGCCGGGCCGGTTTGTCCCTGGTTGGAATTGCGGATTAAAATAACGCCCGGATTTATTTTCTTGAGTTCTTGATAGGAAAACCCCCAGTTTTCAAGGACACCGGGACGGTGGCTATCGGCGACAACATCTGCCCAGGCGATGAGCTTTTTCGCAATCTCAAAACCTTTCGGCTGGTTCAGGTCGAGCGTGACGCTGTATTTATTACCGGCCAGGTAGGCGAAATAACCGGAATTATCAATTTCTGGGAGATTATCCTTAAACGGCGCGGATGTGCGCAGCAGATCAGGATGCTGCGAAGATTCCAGATTGACCACGGTCGCGCCGTAATCGGCCAGATATTTAAGCGTCATCGGACCGGCAATAACCCAGCCAAAATCAAGGACTTTCAGCCCTTCGAATACTTTCTTATCCATTTGCAAATTCCCCTTTGAATATATCGGTACTATGAGGCTAAATAACCCCGGATTGGTGTAAAACCGAGAGCTCCGATTGGGACATTCCTAATTCCTGCTCGTAAATTTCCGGGTTATGCTCTCCGATGAGCGGCGCTCGTTTCTTGAACGTGAGCGGCGTTTCGGATAGTTTGGCGAAGGCGCCCGGGTACGTGATAGTAGTGCCCAATTCAGAATGTTCGATATTAACCCAGTACTTGCGGGCCTTAAGCTGGTCGTTTTCCTGAATATCATGCGCGTTACACACAGGATACAACATGATGCCCCGTTTGAACGATTCCAGGTACAGTTCGGCTTTCGTATAGCGCAGGAAAAATTCGCCGATGGGTTTTTCCAACCGGTCCTGCATTTCCTGGGTCTGTTTCAGCATATCCAGGGTGCGCCAATCATAGTTTTTCAGATAGTCCGGGATTTCCCCTTTCTCAGCCATCCATTTGCTGATCGCCTGGTTGGTTTTTATGCCGGAAGGGCCGCCTAAAATATAGAAGGAAACAAAGCCGTCTTTACAGCGCCACAAAAGCCGCTGTTTGGTATCCGACCAGCGGCCGGAAAGGAACGAACCTGCCCGTTTATACAAAATCTTATTAACCTGCCAGAGCGGGATACCGTTGGCGATTTCCCAGAGGGCGCATTCCTGCGCAGAGACATCAACGTGCTGGCCCTGACCGGCGGTTTCCCGATAATAATGGGCGATCATGCTGGCCGCGGCGGCGTGCGCGGAAGCCAGCAAAAACGCCTGGGGGAAGCTGATTCTTAACGGCGCCGTGTCCGGGTCGCCGGTGATATACATCAAACCGCTCATGGCCATGACCACAAGGTCGGAACCTTTATAATCCTTATACGGTCCGGTCCGGCCGAAGGGGGTGATGGAAGTCATAACAATCTTCGGATTAATCTCATGGATTTTGGCGTAACTTAAACCTAATTTATCCAGGTAGCCGGTGGGATAAGATTCGATTAGAAAATCGGCCTTTTTAATTAACCGGCTCAATATCTGACGGCCGTCTTCTGTTTCGACATCCAGGGTAATGCCGCGTTTATTGAGGTTATAAGCATACCAGTAAAGGCTTTTTTCCATATCAGGGACCTGTTGATAAAACGGCCCGATTTTGCGGCCGCTGTCGCCGCGGGGATTTTCAATTTTGATAACATCGGCACCCATGTCCCCAAGGATTTTGCCGCACAGGTAGCCATTTTCATTAGTCAGGTCCAGAACGCGGTATCCGCTCATCATTTCCGAGGTGTTTGCCATAGCAGGTCTCCCTTCAGAGTAAATAAATTATTTATTAACTATTCGTTATCGTTAGTATATTCCGTATTGCATTTCCGAAATGGAAAAGCATATAATAAATTAGCTAGTACGTACACGTACTTCGATGTTTATATCATATACAAGAAAAGAACCGGATGTCAAGCTAATACACTGCTAATCAGTGACAGGAAAAGAAATGGAAATCATCCAGAACGGCGAGAGGGAATACGATACCTGGATACTGCTAAGCAGGGTCTATCACATGATTGCAAAGTTGCGCCGCCTGGAACTGGCCAAGTATAATATCCAACCGGTACAGGCCTACATATTATTAATACTGAATTCACTCGGCGGCGAAACTTCACCGACCGAATTAGCCAGATATGCTTATGAAGATAAAAGCGCCATCTCGGATATTCTGATACGCATGGAAAAACAGGGCCTGATAACGAAGACAAAAGAAGTTGCCGGCAACAGTCGGGTTAAAGTGAAGATGACGGAAAAAGGCGAAAAAGCGCTCAAATTATCTTCGGAAAGAGAATATTTACGCCGGGTTATGTCTGTATTAACTGCGGAAAAACTTGAGCAGCTGGATTCCTGTTTGGGCTTGATACGCGATAATGCGATTACTCAGCTCGATATCCAGGAAAAGAAAATCATCGCGCCGTCGAAAGTCTCAAAATACTACCACAACAAAGAGTTATTCAAAGAAGAATCGGCCATTATAAATTAACGGTATATTTTCGAAATACATAAGTTTAAAACTCAGGAGGAAAAATAACATGACAACCAACGAACCGGCTAAAAAAGTCCAGATGACGGAAGGAATCTTCACCGAAGAATTAATCGCTGAAATGAGAGCTAAAACAGGGATTATCCTTCGCATCGACCAGGGAATTAACAACGAAGAAGCAACCAGGATGGCCATCCTGAAATTCGCGGACGGCATCGGCGACCCGAACCCTCTCTGGCGGAATGAAGAATATGCTAAAAAGACGCGTTTTGGTACAATCATCGCGCCGCCCTCATGGGTTTTTTCTGTCTTTGCCGGAATTAATTTCGGCTGGAAAGGACTGGGGGGCTTTCACAGTTCAACCGACGCCGAGTTTTACAAACCGATTTATCGCAACGATAAGATAACTCCGCAATGCCAATTCAACGGTTTTGACGGACCCAAACCGAGCTCCTTTGCCGAGAAAGTTATCGTCAACAAAAAAGAGAATACTTACCGTAATCAAAACGGCGAACTGGTAGCTAAAGTAAACTGGTTCGTCACCAGAATGGAACGGCTGAAGGCCCGGCAAAAAGGCAGAGACTCCGCCATGAAACTGCCGTACCAGTGGAGCGAAGTCGAGCTGAAGAAGATAGAAGCCGACATTCTTGCCGAAGAACCCCGGGGCGCCACAATCCGCTATTGGGAAGATGTTCAAGTCGGCGAAAAATTAAACCATATTACCAAAGGCCCACTGGGGATGACGGACGAGATTGCCTTCCTGATCGGCGGCGGCGCACCCATCGCCAGACTGGCTGCCCACGGAGTAATGCTGCGCAGCTATCAGACCCACCCGGCCTGGGCATACCGCGACCCCGATACCGGAGCATTAGAGCCTATTTTCTCAGTCCATTATAACAAAGCTGCAGCATTTGCTCAGGGCGGACTACCTTTACAATACGATATCGGATTCCAGAGACACACCTGGCAGATGCACTTGCTGACAAATTGGATGGGAGACGACGGCTGGCTGAAGAGAACCCACGTAGAATTCCGGAAATTTGTCTATTTTTCTGATGTCGTACGTCTGGAAGGGACAGTCACCAAAAAATACATGGATGATAACGGTGAACCCTGCGTCGATATCGATACCACGGCAATTAACCAGAGAGATGAGATGGTGATGCCGGGTAACGGGACGGTTATTTTACCATCCCGGGAAAAGAAGTCCTTCCCGATTGACAAACGGCAGCCGTTGAAGAAATAATCACTGGCAAATTGTTATGTAAAGGAAGAGTCTTCTTGTTTGAGGACTCTTCCTTTTTTATCAATCTTTTAATTCCCCGTTGACGCTGACAACCATTTCCCTGAACGGAATGTGTTTGTTTGAAGTTGCAATTGCCTGCTTCGCCATGAAAGAGAGCCCCGAGCAGCACGGCACTTCCATGCGCACCACGGTCAGGCTATGTAACCCTGACGTCTCAATTGTTTGAGCGAGTTTTTGCGAATGCGCTTCAAAGTCATCCAGTTTAGGACAAGCCACCAGCAAGGTATGATTTTTCAGGAAATCACGATGAAAATCGGCATAAACAAAGGCGGTGCAATCTGCTGCTAACACAACATCGGCACCTTTTAAGAAGGGCGCGGCTGCCGCAACTAAAGTCAGTTGAACCGGCCAATGGCTTAATTGGGAAGGTTGATGACCCAAACCGGTTTCATTATCTGCTTTGGTTAATACCCGAACTTTCTCCGATGGACAACCGCCGGCCGCGTACCCGTTGCCTGCTTTCAGAGTGCGAATTTGCTGTTTTACCTTAGATTCATTGAATTCATCAACCTCGCGTTCCTCAATTGTAATGGCTCCGCGCGGGCATTCATACAAACAAGCTCCAAGTCCGTCACAATATGTATCGCTGACCAACCTGGCTTTACCGCCGACGATTTTTAAAGCCCCTTCGGAGCAAGAAGGAACACAAATACCGCACCCGTTACATTTTTGCTCGTTTATCTTTACGATTTTTCGCGTTATTTTCACGGTTTTCCTTTATCTTCATCAGATTTAGAGGCGCTTGGTTCTTTTTCGGCGTTCCCCGTTAACTGAGCCCAACGTTCTTCGCCCAGGCACTGCCGGGCAGAAGGGCACCATGAGATACATGAAGGCATTTGTTCGCGTAAAACCATTTTGCCGCATTTCTGACATTTTTCCCGGGTTTCATCGGAAAATATTTCCACCTCAGCACCGCAATCCGGGCATTTGAATAATTCCACCCGAAGTTTACGCATATCCTGACCGGGACATTTACTATACATTTATACACGCTCTATTTTCATTAATACAATCAATATAAAGAATTACAATCTCTTTTGCAGTGATAAATATCATACAGGTTAAAACAACAATACATACATTATGTCAGGTATTTTGTGCGACAAAAGTCGCAGACTATCTTGCCATATCAGGTTAATATTAACTCTAGAACCTAAAGGAGGATATTATGAACGAGAAAGTTGAGAAGATAATTGAACAGATAAGGCCATCACTTCAGGCGGATGGGGGTGACGTGGAACTTGTGGGGATTAAAGACGGCGTTGTAAGTGTGCGTTTAACCGGCGCTTGCGGCTGCTGTCCGATGTCCACGATGACATTGAAAAATGGTATCGAACGGATGTTGAAGTCCAAACTGCCGGAAGTTAAAGAAGTAGTGTCCGTCTAAAACTTCTCCAATCCTTCATCCAGCTAATTGAGTCCTGTCATAATTTAAAGTTATGGCAGGACTTTTTTTGATGTATCAGCGTTAACATTGGGGCCGCTTGTTAGCATTTGTGAGCAACACAGACCTTGAATGAGGTAGTGCAAGTATTACTTGCATACTACAACTTGCCAGGCAAGTATTATACTTGCTCTATTTACTTATACTTGCCGTATACTTGCTTGCTTTTGTCTCCATTACTTGCTATTATTTAATGTGCAAGTAAATAACTTGCGGGAGGCATTTTATGAAACAGGTACTGACAATCCAGGGAAAAGCAAAGAATGTTTTCAAGTACACGGCACTTCTGGCCAAACGGCAAGGTGACAAAAAATTAAAGGACATGATACCCCATACACAGGAATTACCTTAAATATTATTTGCAAATTAAAACCGGTTATGCAATTAAACGAAATAATTATTGCTTGACAATTGCTTAACGCGATGCTAGTATGAAATTAACCAGCAAGGAATGCGAATTATGGCAAGAAAAGCGACCGTCGACCGGAATTTAGTGCTGCAATTATTAAAAGAAGGCAAGACTTCGCAAAGTATTGCCGCGCAGTTTGGTGTCAGTCGTCAAGCGATTGACTTATACCGAAAAGAATTTTTCCGTACCGGTCTTTTACAAACCAATGTTACTCCCCTACCGGTAACAACGCGCAATTCCTCGCCACCGATAACCGGTATGCCGGCGCCGGTACAAACCCAACCCGCCGGTTTACAACCCGAGGATGTTTCTCTGGATCAGATGATAGAACTGATGATTAAGGCTTTTGCTGCGCTAAAACGAATTTCCGAACTGGAAGCCGAAGCAGCCAAATACCGCAGTGAGCATGATGCTTTAATCGCGCAAATCGCGCAATTGGAAGAACGCGAGAAGAAACGCAAGGAACAGGAATCGCGCTGGCTGCATGCTCAAAATCCGGGTATCCTCACCAACCGTTAGCAGCGGAAAATATCATTGCTTTGGCGCAACCACTTCTTTTTTCCAGCGGTCGTAGGGAACCAACAGTGTTACGAGCGTACCACGCCCTACGTTCGACTGAATGCTTAAATTGCCACCTAAAAGGTCAGCCCGCTCTTGCATTCCGGCCAATCCGATTTTACCGGCCTCTACGAACCTCAGGTCTTCTCCGATAACAAAACCTTTACCGTCATCTTTAACCTGAATCGTTGTGCCGTCTTTGCCGAAATCGATAGTTACATTAGCAGTCAGCGCGGCGGAATGNNGTGCCAACGGTTTTCAGTTCGGATTTGATACTGCTTTGATGTTCAAATTGAGTAATCAATTCCCGGACGGCCGGCAACAACCCGAGATAGTCGAGTGTGGGCGGACGCAGATCCTGGGTAAACCGCCGGACTTGTGAAATAATTTTATCCACTTCGAGGCGGAGGCCCTCCAGAGAATGAACTATTTTAGAACGTTTTGGCTGAGTTGAAATAAGTTCGTCAATGTCCCGGGAAAGAATGATCAGCGACTGAATGGAATCGTCGTGCAGCTCCCGGGCGATACGCTTCCTTTCGTCTTCCTGGGTCTGTGTAATTTGCTGGGCATAAAGCCGGAGGTTCTCAGCTAATTTCTTCTCCCGGGTAACATCCCGCGAAATATTTTGAAAAACTACCGGTTTACCCTCATCTTTAACAATAGTGGTAGTCATCATTACAACCGCTTCCGAACCGTCACGGCGGGTTATCCGCTGTTCATAAGGCTGCTGTACGCTAATGCCGTTTAGCAGTTTATAGCGTATTTCGCGCGCCAGCTCTAAAGCCCGGGGATTGAGTGACCGGATGACATCACCGCCGATCAAACGTTCGCGCCGGTAGCCGGTAAAATCAGACGCTGCCTGGTTAGCATCCAGAATCTTACCGTCCGAATCCTGGATCCAGATGGCATCGTGGGCGCGTTCGAAAAGTTCCTTGAAATTTTTATCGGACTTTTCTTTCTCATCACCAAGGGCTGTCTTTTCTACAGCCAGGCCCAATTCTTCGCCGATTAACTCCAGAAATTGCTCGTCATCTTCAGTAAGCTGAGCGGCAGAAGCGGACAGGACGCAAAGCATGCCTGCGGTAACTTGTTGAGCTTTCAGTTCTGCCAGAAAATTACAGGTAATTACATTGTTCGCGCTATCTTTGTACTGCGCCCGGCGGGTAAAAAACTCTTTTAGACGGTCTTCGGTTTGTAAACGTTCAAATTGATGAGCGGTTTCAGGGGAAATGCCGCGATATTGTTTGAGTTCGATTTGGTTGTTAACCCGGTTTTTAAGATAGATCAAAACCCCATCGACGCCGGCCGCTTCGATTACTTCATCTGCCACAACGCTTAAGATGCGGTCAAGATTATTCTCCCGGCTGATTGCAGCCGTAATCGAACGGAGAATTGCGAGGCGCTTCATCGCGGCTGAGTGACCTCTCCGCCTAGATTAAGCCATCCCTTCTTCAAGCAATATACGATTGCCTCGGTACGAGAATACACGCCTAACTTATCAAAAATATTCCGCCAATGGGTTTGCACCGTCCGCGGTCCGATGGATAACATCGTGGCAATCTGTTTGTTACTGAGCCCTTCGGCGCCTTTTTGCAGCACCTGAAACTCTCTTTCGCTGAGAACATCGGGTTTTTCGCTGGTTATTTTGTCTGCCGGTGTGCGCAATTGAGCAAAAATCGCTTTCGCCACGGAGGGGTGCAGCACCGACTCCCCTTCATAGGCACTGCGAATGGCCGTAGTAAGCTCTTTCCTCCGGACGTTTTTCAAAAGGTAGCCGGCCGCCCCGGCTTCGATGGCGGCGGTGACAAATTCGGGATTATCATAAGCGGTTAAAACCAGAACGCGAGTTTGAGGCACAGTTGCTTTGATCTGTTTGGTGGCTTCAACACCGTTAACTAAAGGCATGGCTATATCCATTAAGACGATATCGGGCTTGAGCTGTTTCACCAAACGGACAGTGTCTTCACCGTCCCCTGCTTCGCCAACGACTTCCATGTCCGATTCCCGGCGAATCAGTTCGGCCAGTCCTTCGCGGACAACGGCGTGGTCTTCAGCTAAAAACACGGTTATCTTCGGCATAGTTAGCCTATTATACTATTATCTGTCAAAAATACAACTATCAATCCATCCTGATAAATTCCA
>PMCB01000107.1 GCA_003153955.1 Dehalococcoidia bacterium
TGCTGAAAAACGGATGCTGGCAGACATTTCTTCCAGTCTGGTGGCTTTTTATTGAATATATTTCACTATTTTTCGCTTTTCAGAATCACTTGAAGTGCCCCCAAAGGGCATTTCAAGCCCGATTTCAGGTGATTGGGTATAGTTCACCCTTGTCAGCCATCTTTTGAGCAAGTTTAGCCATCCTTAACAGGTTATAAGCTGCAGCAGTTAGTTCCCACCAGAGCCGATTACGTTCCATACCCCTATATCTTAATTTTCGACCTCCACCGACTGTTTTTATCCAGCCAAATATCTCCTCAACACGTTTTCGTATCCGCTGGCTGGTCTGGTATCCAATATGACGAGTGGTGCGTCCGTCTAACTTCGAAGTCTTACGCCTGGCCACATGCGGTGTTACATTCATGCGCCGACACATAGTAATAAAATCTTGCGTGTCATAACCCTTATCTGCGCCCAGCGTCACACGACGCGAGCCGTTTACTCCCTCCAGCATGTCCAGCGCAGCTTCACGCTCTGCCGTGCCTGTTGCTTGAGTAAAGGTAACATCCACTACCATGCCATTTCGGTTCTCCATGAGGACATGTCCGGTAAAGCACAGTTTTGCTTCCTTCCCCTGTCCTTTCCTGGCCAAGAGCGCTTTGGGATCCGTCGTCGACTGGTGTGTGTCATTGGTCCGTTTTTCCCCGTGGAAATCTACACTGGGATTCTTCTCATCAGGAGCGTGGGCATCATTTCCACCTTTCGGATTGAAGCTCTTCAAAGACGCCCATGCCTCCAATAGTGTGCCATCCACTGTGAAGTGATCTTCTGACAGGAGCTTGCGTTGCTTCGCTTCTTCCAGTACCACTACCAGAAATTTCCTCGCTACCTCATTCTCAAGTAGTCTCTCCTTGTTCTTAGAAAATGTCGAGGCATCGAAGGCGGGATCGATGATATTCAGGTTGAGAAACCACTTGAACAGCAGGTCATAATGCAATCGTTCACAGAACTGTCGCTCGCTGCGTACCGAATACAGTGCAATCAGCAGACACGCTTTAAGCAGATGTTCGGGTGGTATGGACGGCCGACCTGTATCGGCATACATCCGGTTGAATGTCGGCGAAAGCTCAATTAGCGCTTTGTCCACAATGGGTTTTATTTGCCGGATTGGATGNNGTAATCAGCGTCAGCATTGTAACTTGTGTGTCTGCTTTCCCGCGCATGTTAGCCTCCAATGATTTCGTTGACTTAATTTACCATAATCGGCAAGCTACGTCAGCTACATTAAGAGACTTTTTCAGCACCCTGCTAGTGCTATATCGTGCGTAATTGTGTGATATTTTAACCGCCGGTATTATGGGACACGAAAGAAAATGGTAAGAGTAGTATATAAACGGCAATGTCCATCAATAATACTAAAAGCATTGCGACGTAAAATATCGAAAAATAGCTAAACGTCCCGCTAAAGATTTTCGACGTGAAATCACCCGCCCAAACTGTGGCCAGGTTAAAAATAAATATCGCAGCTAATATAATACTCAAGCCTTTAAACGCGCCCTTAAAATCTGATGGGCTGAGAATTATCGAACTCCCTAAAGTAAATGTCAGATATATATATACATAAAGCTGCCAGCTGGAGAAATTATGCCGGGAAAAAATGCCCGTCACTAATGCGGTTAATGATGTCCATAGGTTTTGTAATAGTTGTGCCAACGTACTCCAGGAATAAATATTCGACCCTGTCAGACCGTTATTTATCACAAACTTGAATGGATTCAGTCCTAAAAGTAGATAGAGGAACAAATATATAAGCGCCGTGCCTAATAAGATCGGGCCGATGCCGATGAAAAAATTCCCCGCGAGTTGATAAAGGCTCGAAGTCTCATAAGTATGCTGAACGTAACCCAACGTGCCGGTTTCCGGGTCCGGGTCGAATAATTTCATCTCGGTGATCTTGTGGCGGAATATCAGGCAAAAAAGCGCGTGTCCGAGCTCATGTATGATCGTCCCCAGCCAGCCGAATAATCCCAGGTACCATCCCCGGCCGATGGTGCGCAGCGCGCGCTGCTGCAGTAATGTGGAAGCATAATTCACTATTAAAGTTAATACCAGGCCGGGCACAAAGAAAATCCCGATTTGAATCAGGCTAGCCAGGGTTGCTTCCCAAATATATAATAATACGGTCTCTATCATTGCTTTTACTCTAAACGGTTATCCGGCATCAATTCTCTTGAGAAATAACCCTTTTTACTTTTCGCCGGACAAAACAGCTTAACACCATAATACAATATTATTTCGGCGGAGTTATTATTCTTAAGGCTTAAGTCTGTTGCGGATTTTCTCTCTTGCCGAGCAATTAATTAAACAAACCGGTAAACGGCCCGAATTTTTACCAAATCGGTTAAATCATTACGGTTTTCCATCATTTAGGCACAATATCGGGTGGGTTTCACTTTTAAGGTCTACCTGTTATCCTATAATAAGAGTTAAATCATGGAAAAAAGTAAAAAAATATTTTACGGATGGTGGGTAGTTCTCGTTATCACCATCCTGTTTTTTGTCGGCGGCGCTGCCCCGTTCGCTGTTGTGTTGAAACAACTGATGGTTCAGTTTCACACGGGCAGGGGCGAAGTTTCCTTATCTCAATCAATATCGAGTATTGCCGGGGGCCTTACCGGAATATTAGTCGGCAGAATAATGAACCGCCATAGCCCGAAAAAATTCATGTTGTGGGGCTCGATCACCAGCGGGTTGTGCATGCTGCTCATTAGTTTGGCGCACAACCTGGCATTTTTGTACATATTTTTCTTTCTTGGCGGGGTGGCAGGCGCATTCAGTAATGCCATTGCCATGTTCACCATATTGTCGCGCTGGTTCACACGGAAATGGGGTACCGCCATCGGCATTGCGATGGCCGGCGGTGGTATCGGCAGCATCGCTATTCAGCCTTTGGTGGGTATCCTTGCCCAGAACTACGGCTGGCAAGCGACATATATCTTTGCCGGTTCGCTTGTTCTTGCGGTCAATGTGCCGCTGATTCTGTTTGTATTGAAGGACCGCCCGGAATCTATGGGCTTGTTGTCGGATGGCGATGAGCCTGGTCAAACAGCCGTACCTGAATCCGGCAATCTACCCGTTAAATCTACGGTAAAACTACAAAATACCGGTCCGGATAACGAGCGGTTTACTTACCTGAAAAATCCATCGCTCTGGTTGATGGGCATCAGTTTTGCTTTTGTGTCAATCGGTTCCAGCGCGATTACTACCCAGGAGGTTTCATTCCTTACCGACATGCATGTTTCCGATACGATAGCGGCGACAGCCCGGGGACTTACACTCGGCATCGGAGCGATTGCCGCTCTGTCTTCCGGCTGGTTAGCCGACCGGTTGATTTCCCGCTACGTCACTATTCTCTTCTTCTTTTTGTCGATGGTCGGAATGCTGATATTGATTCCGGCTGTTTCAATGTCCCAAATCTGGCCCTTTGTCATTATCTACGGTCTGGGTATCGGTGCTGGCGGCACGCTGTTACCAATTGTGACCAGGGATATTTTCGGCGCCCGTGACTTCAGCGCGATGTTCGGATTTGTTATCGTATTGCTGTCCGCGGGTAATTCTATCGGAGCCCCGCTGGCAGGGTATATGTATGACGCTACCGGGTCTTACCATTCAGTATTTATCATCATTACCGCTGTCTACATTGCTGCAATAGTGTTCATTTATTTTGCCTTTGGCGTCAATCCTAAGCCGCTGATGAGACCTTCTAAATTACCAAAATAGGATCGCGTCCCGGGTGGATGCCTTTATGTTAACGTCTCTGGTTTTGTCAGACAGTTTTGTTGCACCACGATATCCGGAAGATATACGATAGATTTCATTGACTAAAACATATTATAATTTATAATAATAAATATGATATATCATCAGCTATTAATCTCGAACCTGATGCGAGTGTCAAACTTTGCAGTAATCAGCCGCCGGCATATTTCAGCAATAAAATAATTACAGGAATAAAAGGGGAACAATCATGAGACTGGAAGGAAAAGTTGCGGTCATTACCGGCGCCGGCTCCGGCATCGGAAGAGCTACTGCCATACTGTTTGCCAAAGAAGGCGCCAAAATACTGGTTGCGGATTATAACGCTAAATCAGGCCAGGAAACCGTCGAACAAATTAAAAAAGCCGGCGGTACTGCCGGTTTTATAGAAGTAGATATCGGCAAGATTGCTGATAACGAAAACATGATCGACACGGCAGTAAATTTGTATTCGCGGCTGGACATTTTATATAACAATGCCGGGCTCGGCGGCCCGACTCTAGAGTTGACAACCGAAGAAAATTGGCGTGCCATGCTGGATGTAAACCTGACCGGGCCGTTTTTCGCCTGTAAACATGCCATCGAAGTGATGAAAAAACAGGGCAGCGGTAATATCCTCTTTACCGGTTCCGCCGGCGGTTTGAAAGGCACCGGCAGGGCAAGGTCGCCCAGTTACGCCGTGGTGAAGGCCGGCGTTATCTTACTCACTGATTGTCTCAGCCGATTGGTCGGTCAATATAACATCAGGGTCAATTGTATCTGCCCCGGCGTGACCAATACCGCCCTGTATGACTCCCATTTCTACGATGCGCAGGGTAATGCCCATACTTTGAACGAGGAAGAAAAACGTGCTTTCATGGCAGGGTTTAACAAGCAGATTTCGCTTGGCAGAGTCGGAACTCCGGAAGAAATTGCTAACCTGGCTTTGTTCCTGGCATCGGATGAATCGTCTCATATTACCGGTGAGGCTATCCTGATTGATGGGGGACGGATGTAATTAACCCGCCATCCCATCGGCATATTTACAATACTTTACATAAAGATAACGGGTATGTAAGTTTTAGCGTTGGTACGTCTTTTTTAGGGTTTTATCCATCCAGAAACGCGCGGTATAGAAACTCAGCATACTGGCGCCGCCTACGCCCATCCAGAGGGAATAGATTTGGGCGTGATAACCTTTTATCCAGGGCTGACAGAGCGAGTATTCCAACGGTTGCAGCAGGGAAATGACAAAATGTTTTCTGGCGACGTACTCGTTGGCGTCTCTTAATACCTGTTTTAACTCGTCTTCGGTTTTAGTGGCCAATGCCTTACCGTAAAAAGCATCGAAATCAGGGTCGGCCACCATCGCGTAGTTGGTGGCATACCCGGTTTGGAACCGTGTGATCACTCTGAGTGGCGCATAAGTTTGCCCCAAGGGACCATAAGGCCGGTACACCAATTGGTCGTGTTTGCGCTGGTTTTCCACAAAATCAGTATAGGACGCCGGATCCATCTGGCGTATTTTCATTTTGATACCGATATCCGCGAAATATGACTGGACGATGCCTAGCAATTCCATATCCCCGTCAGTGTCTGCAATTACATTGGTCTCAAATCCTTTGGGATAGCCTGCGTCTGCCAGCAGTTTCCGCGCCAAAGCCGGATTATAAGCGTACTCGTTTTTCAGCTCCTGCGGCCATTCCTCATATGGGAATCCCCACCCTTTCATGTATTTTGTCGCTGTTAAAGTAGAAGGGTAGGAATCTACTGAACCTTCATAATGATTTTTAGCGATGGACGGCAGGTCAATCGCCATTTGCATTGCCAAGCGTACCCGGATATCCGTAAATGGCGCCCGGTCATTTCGCGGTTGTATCGTAACTGTTGGGGTCCGGGGAATGAAAATCTGTAGTATTTCAGGATTGGTTTTCTGAATTGATTTCGCTTGTTTCAGGAAAACCCGGTCCATAATGTCGATTTTACCGGCGCGCATCATTTCCAGCGCTTCATTGTCATCGGGGATAATCAGGAACTTTATCATATCCAGATAGGGGAGCCGGTTTTGGGGATAACGTTCATCATGTCCCCAGTAATCGGGGTTCTTCCCCAGCGTCGCCGATTTCCCGGGAACAAAATCCTTCTAAATATAAGGGCCTGTGCCGATGGCGTGGTGCCAGTCGGTGAGGTCGCCCCATTTCTTGACTGCCTCCGGATTTTCCAGACATTGCGCCTGATAGGCATTATGCAGGGTTTCAATGATGTTTTCCGGGTTGAGCGTCTTAAACCTGAAAACAACCGTATATTTGTCCGCGGCGGTTACGGATATCAGGTCTTTTAATCGGACATCTGTCGTGCGGTAAGGACTTGGGCTTCCCCCATCTATACCGTATAAACGGTTATAATGAAAGACTACGTCATCCGCGGTAAATTCACGGCCGTTGGCCGGCAGAATATTCTGCCAGCGCACTCCTTGCCGCAAGTGGATAATATGCGTGCAGGGGTCTTTAAACTCCCAGCTTTCCGCCAATTGGCCTTTTAAGTATTTTGAGGGATGCCATGTTATTTTATAATCCCATTCTGCCGGGTCTACCGTCCAGTCATCCGCCACCAGCCTTTCCATCCAGGCGCCGTAAATACTTGTCAGCGTCTCTGTGAAATATGGGTCGAAATTCACGATGTCCCGATTGGCTCGTATCACCAGTTCCCCGCCGTACTGCGGTTTCCCGAGCTTATCCCACCACTTGCCGGCTGTTTTTTCCATGCGGCTTCGTTATCTCCTGAAAAAGCACGTTTTCGCTAAAATCAGATCTCAGGAATTATCATTCATATCAAACCGAACCGGAAAATATCCTGACGGGAGAAAATGGAGAGATAACAGGAATTAATAGTTGAATCGTGAAAACGGCCCCCGGTTGCCTGTTTATTCTACGCTTCCGGGGTAGTGATACCGGCTAAAATGATGAACAATTGTTCCTGTACTTTGGCAGATGAGGCACTTGCGAACCGTTTCCTGGCTTTGATTAACCGTCGATCCCTTCTTTTAGCTTGTTAAACAGTTTCGTCAGACTATCGTGGGCCTGCTGCAGTTCTTCCGCATCCAGTACGGAATACAACGCGTTGATGGATTTACTCTCTTTACTGATCTTAAGCATTTCGCGTCCCTTGTCGGTCAGTTCCATTCTTAAAAGCCTGGATTTAGGTGTATCTTTAATTCTTTGAATCAATCCGTCCCTTTCCATGATGATACTTTGGCGGCAAATGGCATTGATTTTCCGGTCGGCATGCTTCGCCACTTCGGATAAAGTGGCATTTACGCCCATTTCTTGAATAATGCGTAAAACATACAGTTGCTGTGGGGCAATGTGGTGTTGCGTCAGTTCTCTTCTTCTTACGAGTTGCGTAAAATGACTGATTTGTCCCAGTAATAAAAACAAATCGTAACCCGATACTGACTGTGTCGTTTTTCCCATAAAGTTAATTCCCCTTCAGAAAAACATCGCGGAATAAGTTCGTCGCGCGTTTTTCTTACCTATTATAACCTAAATTTAAAATCTGCCGTTATTGTCATGGTGTTAGTGTTTTAATAAATGGATCGGTTATTTTTAACCTTATTGCCTTATTGGTCAGCATTATTGAGATGGTATTTGTGGTAAAAATCATATCGATAAATTGATGGTTAGATGTTATACTGCCTCTCAATACTATATTTATTTGTATGATATATCATTAGCAATATTATAAAGTATTAATGGCATTTGTCAATAAAGGGAATTAGTAGAACAGCCTTGGCGCATTCCAATGGAGCGGAACGCATATCCTCAGGCTTCACAATAATATTTCTTTTAAAAATAAATCGGCAGCGGCATGTAATCAAAACTACCGCTGTCGATTTTATCTTTCTATTGTGTTAAGTCAGGGCATCCGGCGCTTACAGGTTATGCTAATCTCCCATTATTATGCGCAGCACACCGATGTCGGCTTCGACCCAGGCGCCGGAAACGAGCGGAGTTTTGTTGCGCTCACGGTCGACGACAAATTCGCCGTTCTTGTCAAAATGGCCTTCATCCACAGAGACCTGCCGGGCATGGGCTAAATCATGGTGATAGAACAAGAGCAGAGTCTCCTCAGGCGGCAATTTGGGCCGGAGGAATAACCGCCAGCCGGTACCGACGAGATAAAACTCGTTCTTACTCGCCTGGATTAACAGGCCGCGCCCTCTTAAGTATTCTGGTTTGACGTCTGCATCGGCTTGCTCTTTAGGCATCCCCGCCTCTTTAACATGGCGCCAATCTTTGCGTTCGAACGGCAACCTGCCGACACCGAATTGGATGCGGCCTACCCAACCGTCCAGATCGACCCATTGGTTTGGCATGTACTCTTCCTGCACCACCGCGTGCATTTTGTCTGTTCCCTGGTATTTCAGTATCAGCGGTATCGCGGACACGATACACCGCACGGTGTTTACAACTTCCTGCATTGCGGGGCGCAGCGTGCCGTCTTCAGCCATCAGATTATCGAAACCGCCCATCCAGGAATAACCGATGAGGTTGTAGTCAGCGATCGCGCTGAACAGATTGGTCGTCGGTGGGGTTTCCGGGAAGAACAAGGGATTATCGGGACGGGAGTATATCGAACACAATTCGTGGTATCTCATGGTATTGTTATATTCTACATCCGGTGAAATCATATCCACATGCGGCGTAAACCACTTGAAAATATCAAGTACTTTCGGGACCGGGCAGCCTGACGGGTAATGTTCGCCGGCGATTACCAGACTGGATTCTACCAGCCATACATTGATATACATTGGAAGATCCAGGGCGGATTTGCCTGCCTCTGCGACACCGTCAATGTAGTTCGCAATTCCCCAGGCGGTCATAAATTCGCCGGCCGGCCAGCCGAACACCTCCGGCCAGCTGCCTGATTGCTTGCCGCCCGCTTTTTGCCAGGCATCGTATACGGGGCCTTTGCCCGTAGTTTTCATCGCGGATATCAAAGCCTTGGGCACGGGGCTGTCAAATATTTTCTGGGCTTCCGGACCGTAATCACGGTCGCTGCCTAAAATACCGGATTCGTTTTCCAATTGGATGCCGATAACGGTGTGCTGCGGGCCGTCTTTAACTTTAAGATGTTTACATAATGTATTGAATGCTTTTTTATCGGCTTCCTGACTGGCTTTGCAGTGTGAAGACAGGTTCCACAAATCGCCGCCGGTCGGCAGCATCACCCGTTTGAAGCGTTTTTTATCGCTTTTCACCCACTTCGGCACATAATCCATGTTGCCGTTCTTCCAGGTGGCAAACCACAATAATATCAATCGGACGCCATACCGGCGGGCGCTGTCAATCAGCGCATCTACCCCGGAAAAATCGAACTTACCTTCTTCCGGCTCGATTTGCAGCCAGTATACTGGCATTGTCAGTGTATTGCCGCCAACAAGTCTGATTGTTTTAAAAAAGTGCTCCGATTCGAGGTCGTTGTAGCCGGCGTCATTATGAGCCTGAGCGGAAACAGGAAAGAATGGTTTTCCATCTACCGTAAATACCCGTTTGATTTTTGTCATCTCTGAATTTCCTCCTTAAAACAGACGAAAGCTGCCATCAAATGAGTAGCTTCCGTTTCGCCTTTATACTTTTTTTCACTGTAATTTGTGCTAATGATAACACTTGATATTATTTAGCGACAAAACAAGTAAATGTTACATGCAAGATAATTGGGCACACCGGAAACTGGGGCTTGGGACCCCGGATTTATAAATCAAGTTATTCAGGATGTATCAATACTTCATCACCGTCCCATTCGTATCTGGTAGGGAAATGAACGGCTGCGGTTATTTTTCCCATGTAATCGAATACTTGTTGTCCGCGGTCGTCGTGTTTGAGTATTTCCGGTTGACCTTGCTTATTTATCAAACAGGGCAGGAAACTAAGTCGCGATAATTTTCCTTTTTCGATGACGCATTTGGCAATGATCGTGAACATCGAATTCGGAGCTACCGGCCAGGTCTCGGATTCTTTCAATTCTTGACCGAAAATTTCGAGGAATAATTTCTGCTGCCGTTCCACCAGCCACGGCGAACCCGGTGTTGGTTTTGCGTCCGGGTCAAACGGCACGAATTGACCCAATCCGTGGAATATCGGCTTTCCCCTGTAAAATTCAATTCCTCTCAAGGTATGCGCATGTTCCGCCAGTATCATGTCTGATCCGGCTTCCAGCGCGGCATAAGAGACCTGCTGTTCGTAGGCGGCTAATTTGATGTGCTCCATTCCTAGTCCTTTATGGAAATGAACCACCAGTACATCGCATTGCGGCCGGAGGTTGTGGATATCGTCACACATCGCCTTCACGCTTTCCGTTTCGGCAAATGTGTAAATTGTCGGCATGCCGCCGGGAGTCATGTGGTCCAGTTCGTATGTGGTCAGTACCCGGATCCACGCGCACCCCGGCTTCAGCGGATTTGCCCACGCCTCTCTGGGCCCGACGCAGTTATAAGCCAGGAAACCGATTTTGGTGCCTTTGCGCTCGATGACTACCGGCTTCCTCGCTTCATCGAGATTCATGCCGGCTCCGACCGGCGCGATCTGTAATTTACGTAGTTCGGTGAGCGTATCCTCTATTCCGGGAACGCCGGCGTCCCATATTTTGTTGCCTGCCATGCTTATTACATTAAAACCAGCGGAACGTAAGGCCCCCAGGCGTTTGAGTTCGTAACCGTGCGGCGGTTTGGTACCCATGCCCCATCCCCATAAAGGGCTCACCGCCGGTTTGTCTGTGCATGGTGTTTCCAGTTGTCCGGCTACAACGTCACCTGTCTTCAGGACAGGGGCGCACAATGCGTACATTTTTTCCGGATTTGTCATGTAAAGTAAGTTATCGCCGACCGCCAGCAACGTTAATTTCTTTTTTACCATCTTTCAACCTTCATTTTTTACCCGCATTTTAGGCTGATTTTAACATTACCGTTAAATATCCGCAAACCCTGTTGCCTCTGCGGCATATTCCCTCTTTGTCCTGTGACGGCAAGTAGATTACAATATTTAGGATGCCTGAAATAAATAATCCCGTAAATTTGTTGGAATTAACCCCTGTTCAACTGAAAGAGTTTGTGAAACTTATCGGTGAACCGGCTTCCTCTGCCGAGCGGATTCTAAAATATATTTACCGTGAGTACGCCGCCGGTTTTACGGAAATGTCAGACCTGGATTCTTCCTTACAGCAAAAACTCGCGGCAGGGGCTGATTTAGGAGAGTTGGCACCACTGGAAGAGCTGGTTTCTGCCGATGCGCAGACCAGGAAAGTACTTTTCCGTCTCAATGATTTCAATACCATTGAATCCACAATCATGTTCTTTAAAAATCCCGGCTCCGGGCGCGAAAGGCGCACCGTCTGTATCTCCAGCCAGGTAGGGTGTGCCGTCGGATGCCGCTTTTGTGCGACCGGACAACAGGGGTTTGTGCGTAACCTCAGCACCGGTGAGATCATCGGACAAATCCTCTTTTTCCTGCGCCGTTTTCGGGATCAAATGCCGGCCCCGGTCAAAGGGAAAAACCGGGCATGGTTGACCAACGTCGTCTTCATGGGCATGGGCGAACCGCTGGCCAATTATGATAATGTCCGGCAGGCAATTGCCATAATTAATTCCCCGAAAGGGATGGGAATGGGGTTTCACCAGGTTACACTGTCGACATCCGGTCTGGTCCCGCAAATCCGCCGGATTGGCGCGGAAAATCTGCAATTTCAACTCGCTGTTTCCCTACATGCCGCTGATGATGTATTACGCGACCGACTGGTTCCCGTTAATCGAAAATATCCGTTAAGTGAACTGATGCCGGCTTGCAGGGAATACGCTGCCAAAACTGGGCGCAACATTTTCATCGAATATGCTCTTTTCGAAAACATAAATGATTCGGTCGGCGAGGCCGAAAAACTAATGCATTTGCTGGACGGACTTCCGTGCTCTATCAACCTGATTACCGGTAATCCTATCGCTTCCAGTGAATTTCAACCGTCATCCCGTGAGGTTGCACTGATATTTCAAAAGAAGTTGATTGCCGGCGGCATCAGGACAATGCTCCGGGTTTCCCGCGGCACCGATATTGCCGCCGGTTGCGGTCAGCTGCGCAGCCGTTGGCTGGGTCAGCGGGGTGGGGATATTTAAATTGAAAAAAAGGATCGTGGTCATCGGTGCAGGCGCTGCCGGAATGATGGCCGCCGGACGCGCCGCTGAACTGGGCGCCGAAGTTCTGCTGCTGGAAAAAACAGAACGTCCGGGCAAGAAAATTCTCATCAGCGGCAATGGCCGTTGTAATCTGAGCAATACCTGTGACCTTGAAACGTTTATTCTTCAATATGGGCCTAACGGACGTTTTCTGTCTTCAGTTTTCCGCCGTTTTTTCCGGGACGATTTAATCTCGTTTTTACACCGTTATGATGTTGAAACGGTCGTAAAATATGGCAATAAGATTTATCCTGCTTCTCAAAATGCGCGTGAAATTGTGCGGGTTTTTGTGAGTTATCTTGAGGATAACAACGTTACAATCAAATATAATACCGCAGTTAATCATATTTTAGTCGAGACTAATAGCGTCATCGGAGTGCAGACAATTACCGATACCTACCCCTGTGACGCGGTGATTCTGGCAACCGGGGGAGCTTCGCACCCGCAGACCGGCTCTACAGGAGACGGTTACCGTATTGCCAAAGAATTGGGCCACACTATTATACGGTTGCGCCCCGGGTTGGTGCCGCTGGTAGTTGAAGAAACGGAACTTGCCAAAAGTATGATGGGTTCCAGCTTGCATAATGTACGGTTAACTGCTTTTCAACAGCGCGCTGATGCAATTGATCGAGGTCTCGTGCCGACCAGCGATACCGGCCGGGGAATCAAAGGTCCGAAACCGCGTTTACCGGTGATTGAAAGCCGGTTCGGGGACCTCATGGTCACTCACTTTGGCCTGAGCGGCCCGATTGCCTTGGAAATGAGCCTGGCCATTATCGACGCATTGGAAAAAGGTCCGGTCGGTGTCAGCATCGACCTGAAACCGGAAATCAGCTCAACTGGATTAGCATCAAGATTGCAGCAGCAGTTCCAGCTTCACGGTAAACGGACTTATCAAACCATCATGCAGTCATTTCTGTCGCACAAAATGATTGAGCCTTTTGTCGCGTTATCAGGTGTACCCGGAGAAAAAACGGCTAACCATATTAGTATGTCTGAAACAAACCGTATCGCTGCGTTGTTAAAGTCTTTGCGATTTAATATTAACGGGCCGTATTCCATGTCGACTGCAATGGTCACTGCCGGCGGACTTTCGCTCGATGAAATTGACCCTCAAACCATGGCTTCAAAATTGGTAAAAGGGTTATACCTTTGCGGTGAGGTGCTGGACATCGATGCCAATACCGGAGGTTATAATCTCCAGGCGGCTTTTTCTACCGGTTGGGTATCAGGAGAAGAAGCCGCAAAATAACTGTTCAAATTTTAAACTGCTGCTATTTGTTTGACAACTTACTATATTTAAACCTAATATGAGAATATCAGGCACAACCCGGTTATTTCAGTTTCTTCGGTTCTGAGAATCATCGTGAAACTTCTTTTGAGGAGAAATAAACATGACAGTGGCCGTTTACGCCGGCATGTTTGATCCGGTCACAAATGGGCATGTGGATATCGCGACCAGGTCTGCCCGGCTGTTTGATAAACTTATCATCAGCATTCTGGAAGACCCCGCCGGGGGACGCTTTTATTTCACTACGGCAGAAAGAGTTGCGATGGTGAAAGAAGCAACTAAAAATATTCCTAATGTTGAAGTGCAGTCATTTAACGGCATGGTAACTGATTATGCTAAGAGAGTCGGTGCTCAGACTTTGATTCGCGGTCTAAGAATGTCCTCCGATTTTGAACTCGAATTTGAGCGGGCGCTTTCGAATAAAGAGTTGTATCCTGAGTTGGAGACTTTGTGCCTGATGACCTGCCTGGAATATCAGTATCTGACCGCCAGAGGACTGAAAGAAGTTGTCAGCCTGGGCGGGAACATTGACAGCATGGTTCCCCAAAATGTCGCTAAAGCGCTTAAGAAAAAATTATTAATCCAAAAGATGATTTTTTAGCCGGCTCTGGCATGTACCAACAGCAGCGGTGTTTCGCCGTGACGCAGGACTTTTTCTGCCACGTTCCCAAAAACCCAGCGGCCTAAACCTGACCGTCCGTGGGTGGACATCACCACCAGGTCGGTACCGCTCTTTTTACATAATTCAATGATTTCAACCGCGGCGTCTGAACCGGTAGTTACGATACTCTTTACATTGAGGCCTTTGCCCTTAAGTTCCTGTTCCAGTAAACCCATCTCTGAAACTGCGTGTTTCTTTTCATCATCGTTGACCCTGGTGTAATCGATGTAGGGGCCGGAACCGGATACATCATTGTAAAGGCGGACGGTAGTCGCCATCTGGAAGAGTGTTATCGGCACTTTTAACTTGGAAGATAATTCCTCTCCAGCCGGCAGCGCCAGTTTGCTCAATTCCGAACCGTCCAACGGTACTAAAACATGATTTATCAGGCGGAATTTTCGGTCCGTCGGTATTTGATTCTGCGGCCTGATCAGCATTACCGGGATGGCTACCGTTTGGCACACGTGGTCGGTTACGCTGCCCAGCATTTTCCCGATTTTCATCCCTGAGATACTGACCGCAGTCATCACGATTAAGTCGATTTTATTTGTTTCGACCAGGTTGCAGATATTCTCCGTTGGCTCGCCGGCTTCGACGATTGTGGTTATTTTAATGTCGGCGCGCTGCGGCTGGCTGCTCCGGATATTTCGCTGCATTATTTCGGAAACTCTTTCGAGGTAAATCAGGTGCATGTGTTCCTGATTCGTGTGTTCATGACCGTGCACATGATACAAAACTATCTCAGAACCCAGCTTCCCTGCCAATTCTTCAACGTACGGTAGGGTCAATTCGGATAATTCGGAGCCGTCCAGCGGCAGTAAAATTTTCTCAAACATCAGGACCTCCATGAATTGTTCATTTTTTCACTGACTCTAAATACTATCAACATAGCATAACGCAGACCGGCGCTAACGTATTTTATCGGTCGGCGCCTTTTTTCGTTTAATTACATTTGAAAACATTACCATGCTAGGCACGTAATACCAGTTATCACCGTCCTCTAAAATCGTGTACATCAACGCTATTTCTTTCACTTCGCCGCTGGATAACAGCACTGTTACATAGTCGCCGATTCTGACCGGCCGCACGATGGCCAGCAGCACGCCCGCGAAAATATTTCCCACCAGGTTCTGCGTGGCAAAAGCGATAACAATACCGGTGACCGTCCCGATGCCGATTGCCAGGCCGGGATTGGAAGACAAAGAAGATACGATACCAATCGCGAGGATGAGGTAAACTATTCCGCGTAATATCGCCCGGACGTTGTGCCCCACCGGTTCGATACCGCGGTGTTTAAATGCCTGGATTATGGCCTTACCGATAAATTCCACTAAAATGAGAGCAAAAATAGCCAACTCTGTATTGACTATGGTCTTTTCATGTTTACCGATAAAGCTTAAACCGGAGTTTTTAGCAATCGCGTCAGTGGTCAAAATAACAGATATAAAAATAATCAGTACCAGCAGCGAAATTAAAGCTGTTCTCGGTGCTCTACTTTTTTGTTTTTCTTTTTCGTTATCTTTTGTTTCCATATTTTTTACTTAAATACCTTTTTTTGTTTGAACCCGGTGCCTTTATTACCTGTTTTAACTCTCAGACTGTAACATTTTAATAATACAAATTATTGTTTGATTATTTTCGTACCCCGGTATTATTCACAAATTCTTTTTTTGACAGAATCGTTAATATCAATGAAGGAATTCCAAAAACCACCAGGGATGCGCAAATTGAGGCGGCCAGCGCCAACCCCCAGCGGCGCCGTTTCATTGCCATTTCACCGCCGTACACGGTGAATAATCCCACAGCAAATAAAATAGCTCCGCCGAATATTATCAGTAATATATGCCCCGGTCCCGGTTGAGATTTAGCATTGTTGCCGGTTAACAAAGCTAAAGGACCCAGAAAACCGATGGCGGTTATCATTAACCCTACGATAATGTCGATAATCCCTGCGTCAACGGATTTCCTGTATTTCTCCAAATCCCACCTCATGCGGCCGCCCGGGTATTAAAAGGCTCTGATGCCTGAATGCGCTGATTTATCTTTTTATTCGTGTACCGGCGCCTTTATTTTACCCGCTTCTTCGATAAAAAGTTTGGGATTCTTCCTGACGACATCTTCAACCTGCCGCGAATTTACCGGTATCGAATATCGCTTTGATACCGCTTCAGCGATGGCAAGCGGAAATAATCCTTCTTTACTTTCATATACAATTTCTACAACTTTATCCCTGATATCCATCAACTGCTTCCTTCGGTCTCGAATCTTCCTTTTGATTCTGACTATAGTACACGTATCCTTTAATGTCAATATCAATGTTTGCCTGCGCGCACTGCTGCTTTGCTTTTTTGACTATTGTGATGAACAGATAGTACAATTTCTTCCAGCAATGACTGACACTGTACCAAATTTGAAAAAGGCTTTTGCCCTTTATACGCTTGTTTATATTCTGGCTTTGATCGTTGCGGGAATCATTGGCTATGCCGTCCGTAATCTGAATCCGGTTTTCATTGTTTTAGTCGCCGATATTGCCGCGACATTAGTTGTCTTTGGAATGGGGCGTGTGTTTCATAATGCAAGCCTCTATGATGCTTATTGGAGCATAGCACCGCTTGCAATTATCCTCTTTTTGGTGCTGGGGGCTTTTCCACACTCCGCTGTAATTCTTCGACAGTTGATCGCATCGGTTTTTGTTTTTCTCTGGGGGTTTCGCTTAACCTGGAACTGGGCGCATCAGTGGCATGGAATAAAACATGAAGATTGGCGTTATCGCGATTTAAGAGAAAACAATCAGCGATGGTTTTGGCTTATCGAACTTGTCGGCATCGATTTAATGCCTACGTTAATCGTGTTCCTGGCGTGTTTACCGCTCTATCCCGTGCTGGTTGTAGGTAAAAATTCAATAAATCTTCTTGATATGATTGCGTGTGTTGTTACGGCCGGCGCAATTGCCATCGAAGCAGTTGCCGACCGGCAATTATGGCAGTTTTCCCGACAAAAAAGCCGGTCCGGTGAAATTATGACTACGGGGCTTTGGGCATATTCCAGGCATCCCAATTATTTCGGCGAAATAATGTTCTGGTGGGGTATATTTCTCTTTGGCCTGGCTGCTGCCCCCGACTGGTGGTGGACTGTCATCGGCCCGGTATCGGTCACGATACTATTTACGTTTGTCAGTGTGCCCCTCATGGATAAAAGGAATCTGGCAAAAAGGCCGGATTATGCCGCAATCAAAAAGAAAATACCGGCTCTTTTCCCCTGGTTTCCCAAAACATATTGATCGGAGCTATTTGCCCGTTCCGGTTTATATCCCCAAACCGGTAACCGTGATGCTCACAGAGTTGCTGCTCAGCCCTTTATATTGCGCCGAAACGGTTACGGTGCCCGCTGCCATGCCTGTTAATAAGCCGCCTGAAAGTTGCGTAAAATCAGCCACCGTATTATCGGAACTGGTCCATGTAACCTGGCTGGTAACATCTTCCGTAGCGCCGCTGGCGTACAGTGCGGTAGCATGAAAATTCTGCGTAAAACCCAGTTTCAAATTGGCCGGTGAGACCGGAGATATCGCAAGCGATATTACCGCTTCTGTAGTTTGTGTTGTTGTCGGTTTTGATGCACAGGCGGTTGTCATTATCATTCCGACTGCTAATAAACCAATCATCAGATAATAGCCGGGGAATCTTAGTTGCTTTGTTTTCATTGTTGTCTTGTTTTCCTTTTTGGTAGTCTTTGATTTAATTTAGTACTCTATTTTGATTCTACATCACTTTCACAGAAAATAGCCAGTTTCCCCGCGAATATTCCTGTTTTCCGTTATTGTTTAGGTGCCTCGCAGCGCTAATGATTGTGCTATGATGAAACTAGTAAAAAAGTAATCGGTTTAAGAAGAAAACAAGCAAGCGGGAATTAATGCCAAAATTTTCGGTCATGCCCAAAGAAGGTAAATTTTTCAGGCTTTTCGCTGAAAGTGCCCGTAATACCGTTGATGTCTCTCAAAAATTTAAAGAACTTGTTTATAATTGGGATAACATTGAAGACCGGGTCGCTGCTATTTCTGATTTAGAACATAAAGGCGATAATGTTACTCATGAGATTATTACCGAATCACGCCGCACCTTTTTAACTCCCTTTGACCGTGAAGATATTACCTTATTGGCACAATCGTTGGATGATGTGACGGACTTTATTCACTCCGCGGCTGACTTTATTCTTATCTATAGGGTTGAGCAGCCCACCCAGCGCGCCAAAGAATTAGCCGATGTTATCGTAACGTCAACTCTGGAAGTGCAGAAAGCTATCAGTCTCTTGACCAATCAGATCGACCAGACGCAGATTCTAAAATACTGCGTTGAAATCAACCGGATGGAAAATGAAGCCGATATCATCTACCGCACTGCCCTGGTTGAGTTGTTTGCAAATATGACCGATGAAAAACTGCTGATAAAATGGCGCGAGATTTACGAAAACATGGAGACCGTCACCGATAAATGCGAGGATGTCGCGAATGCGCTTGAAGGATTGGCGCTCAAATATTCCTGAAATGACGGTTTCCCTGATTGTTTCCCCGTGTAAACTTGAACCGGTGTCTTGTTTTTTGTTTGACAACATTTTGAACTGATGCTACACTTTGTTTAAAATTCAATTCTAAAATCATATATTTAACATAAGGAGATGAACATGGACGCTAAAGAAATTGAAGCGAAGATTAAAAGTCTTGAGGAAAAAATGCAAACCCTGGAAGATATTGAGCAGATAAAGATCGTGCAGAAATCATACGGCTATTATATGGATAACCTGATGTATGATGATGCGGCGGACCTCTTCACCGATGACTGTCACGCCTTCCATATCCAGGGCCGGGAGAACCTCAAGGCCTCGTTTAACACTTTTACCACACCGCGTTTTGAAGGCACTAAAAAATTATTCCTGAAACAACAGTTGATGGGTGTTATCCATGTGGATAAGGGTAACAAAACTGCCAAAGGCAGATGGAACATGCTTTGTTTAAAGACCGATTATGTCGGCGACGAACTGGAATCGATTATCTCCCACGGTGTTTATGAGTGCGAGTATCGCAAAGAAGACAATATCTGGAAAATCAGCAATCTGGTCTTCAACAGCAGCTTCCAGACTACTTTGAAAGACGGTTGGGCCAAAAAACCCGTTATTTACCCGAAAAATCCTGGCGATGTGGCCAAAACCTGGGCTTCGGGATACAAGATGCCGCTGCATTACAAGAACCCTGTTACCGGCAAATAAATTGTGCCGTTAATATCGGGTGAACCTTATAGTTCGGCTGATTTTGTGATTGTAAAGGAAATATTGCCGCCTGTTAAATCTTGAAATATCCGGAGTAATTTAATACAATTTAGAGACTCGTGGTAATATCAGCGGGCAGGAGGAATTTAAAATAATGAAAAAATTTATTAATGACCCTTATAAAGTGGTAGATGAAACCATCGCCGGTATCCTCAAGGCTTACCCTTATCATTTACGCATGGCTAAAGAAAGTTCCCGTGCGCTGGTTCGTGCGGATGCGCCGGTCAAGGGGAAAGTTGCAATTTGCACCGGCGGCGGGTCGGGGCATATCCCGCTCTTTCTCGGCTATGTTGGTCCGGGCATGCTGGACGGTGTTGCCGTCGGTAATGTTTTCTCCTCACCCAGCGCGGATGATATGCTGGCTGCGGCCAAAGAAACAAACAGCGGCGCCGGTGTGCTTTATCTCTTCGGAAATTATAGCGGCGACAAAATGAACTTCGAAATGGCTGCGGAAATGGCCGCAGTTGAAGGTATAACCGCGAAATTAAGTATTGCTGCCGACGACGTCGCTTCCGCCCCGCACGCGGAGAAAAATCGCCGCCGCGGGATTGCCGGGATTTTCTTTGCTTATAAACTCACCGGCGCCAAAGCCGATACGATGGCCAATCTCGATGAAGTTAAAGCCACTGCCGACAAAGTTATCGAAAATACCGTAACTATCGGTGTCGCTTTAAGCCCCTGCATCATTCCCGCCGTCGGTAAACCCAACTTTGTGATCGCCGATGACGAGATGGAATTGGGTATGGGCATTCACGGCGAACCCGGTATCGAGCGGACCAAGTTAAAAACCGCTGACGAAGTCGCCGCCATCATGGCCGACAAAGTAATTAAAGACCTTCCTTTTAAGGCCAAAGATGAAGTAGCGGTGCTGGTCAACGGATTGGGCGCCACTCCCCCTGAAGAACTTTTCATTCTTTACAGCAAGTTTTACGATATTTTGGGTGCACATGGCATCAAGGTTTACAAGGCGTTTATCGGTGAATACGCTACATCCATGGAAATGGCAGGTGCGTCGTTCACTTTACTGAAACTTAATCCGGAATTTAAGAAACTCCTGGATGCGCCTGCGTTCTCGCCGTTCCTGCCCCAATGGAGAAAATAATGAGCAAGACATTAAATACTGCCGGATTGAAAACAGTGCTGAACGAAACTGCCGCGGAATGGCGTACTCATAGCGACACTTTGCAGCAATTGGATTCTATTCTTGGCGACGGTGACATTGGCGTCACGGTGGACCTCGGCGGCAAAGCGATCATTGACTGTGTTGCTGCTTTTGCTGACGACGACATCGGTAAAATGCTGATGAAATGCGGCATGAGCGTCAATAAAGCCAGTCCGTCTACTTTTGGCACACTGCTTGCCTCCGCTTTTATGGAAGCCGGAAAAGGTTTGGTCGGCAAGAAAGAAATCGACGTTAAAGATATAGCAATCGCCGGACAGGGTGCGGTAGACGGTATTAAAAAACGCGGCGGCGCTGTCGTCGGCGAGAAAACGATGCTGGATTCTCTCGTTCCCGCGGTAGAAGCCTTCAAGCAGGCCCTGGCGAATAATCCGGATGTAAAAGGCGCCGTAAGCGCTGCGACTGCTGCGGCCAAAAAAGGCATGGAAGACACGAAAAACATGAAAGCCAAGCACAGCCGGGCCAGTTACCGCCCTGACGGCGGTATCGGTGTGCAGGATGCCGGCGCTACTGCCATGTATTACTTGATTGAAGCTTTCGGTAAAAATTTAGCCGCCCAAATCGGCTAAAAACCATCAGGTGTTTTTAGTTCCCTTTTGTAAGGGGTGATTACAAAGGGGTGTAAATTGGGTAAGCTTTTAACACAACAAAACGGACACTTGGTTAAAAAATAACAAAGTTCATGCGTAACTATTTTTCACGTTGAGCAGGGCTTGAGTCCGTAGACCGCAGTAGGAGGTACTTTGCGGAGCAGTTCGGAGCAAATGTATACGGGGCGCAGCCCCTCTAAGCAAACTCCTCCCTCGCCGCGCACGGAGAGGGAGTCAGAGGGTGAGGTTTTTGTGGGGTGAGTAAATATTAACAATCGGAAATATTAAATCCAATTTTATCGTAACTAATAGTGTGCCGCAGCTTTATCACTGCGGCACAAATTTATCTTCCAATTCCCGCCATGATGCTGAACCACGCATCTTTCTGGCAATATCCGAACCCTGTTTGTTCGCTTGGGGTTGATAATCTCCGGTGTCGTAAACTTCCTGATAAACAGCAGCCAGTGCCTGCACCACTGCGCTTCGCGGCGAATATTTCGGCACCCACATTTTCGCGCCGATATCCTCGCAGTCTTTCGCCGTGAAACCGTGCGGTCCCATACCCCAAATCGACGTCTCCGGTACCCCCATCGCCTTATATAATTGCCTTAAACCCTCTTTGTCTTTTTCCTTGTAAGTGGCCTGTGGCGGCGGGGTCTGGGGCTGGATGATGTCGACCCCCAGTTTTACGCATGCTTTTGCCCGTGCGATTGCTTCTTCGTCGCCGATGATCGCGCCGGCGTCGATGCGGGCGATAATCACGAAATCCTTATCTTCTTTGTTTCTTGCTTCGATCACCGCCCCCATTTTTCCCAAATATTCCTCAATGGGTAGCACTTCCACCAGGTTATGCGGGGCTCGGCTCAACATTGTGTGTTTCCGATCGCTGATGACGATCCCGGAAATACCTTTCTTGATAAATTCTCGGGTCGCGCGGTATGCGGCTAATGCGCCCCCGAATCCGTCTTCGGCTTCCACTATCAGCGGAATCTCGATTGCGTCCCCTATGTATCCGGCCAGATTCAACGTTTCGGTTGCGGTCTCTAAACCGATTGGCGGCAACCCGAATTGGGCATCGCCCGTCATGCTCGAAGCCAAAAGTGCCGCCTTAAATCCAATAGCTTCCACAATCCTTGCAGATAAACAGTCATAAACCGCCGGGACAACCAGGACACCAG
>PMCB01000106.1 GCA_003153955.1 Dehalococcoidia bacterium
CGACTGCAGAAACTCCCCTGTCTGATTCGCTGCTTCTTCGCCGATCCATATCTGCTTTACATCGCAGCCTGACGTGTTCATTTTCTTACGCACCCTTTAGTAATTCAGCCGCTTCCAATTCGATTAGCGGATTGAGTCTATCCCTGTCGCTTGATTCGGCAATCTATCAATCGGGGCAAACCGTCAATATCGCGGTCGACGAGATTAATACGCTTAAAAAAACAAACAATGTTTCTGCCGCAGGAAATTGGGCTTTCCCCGGATTGTCTCTAGGACCCTGCGGAACACTAAATTACCCTTTCGGAATCGCCATTTTTCAAGGATACTATACTGCCGGTAACCTTGCATCCGCAACGCCACTTAAACTGGATAACCCCGATGCCGTATACGCCTGTCCTATGATTCTGGCCGAAATAAGCACATACGCTTTTCAGCCATCAGGCGATACAGCTGACGTGTTTCAGCTGGGCGGAATCGATCCGGTATTGACCGAAGGAATGAATGCCCAAATTCACCCCGCAGGTTATTGGACAGGCAGCCCGAATGGGGTATTAACCAGTTTCGTCCCCGGAGTTTATACGGTCGTTGCCGGAGATGAGTGGGGTGCGCTGGTAGTCCTTCATTTCACAGTTTCGCAATAATTTTTCAGTTTTTTAGGTTGCTGAATTTGCAATAGTCACTATCAAACAAGGGGAGCGCAATGCATTCCCCCTTGTTTTTTCCAACCTTTTTTTAGGGTGAGACCGCTATGTTGACATCAACACGATTTTAACAATCGCACATAATGACACGCACCACGCCGATGCTGGGTTCCACCCACGCTCCGTGATATGTTTCATCCCCATTACGCCGCCGGTCGGCGACAAATTCGCCATTATTATTTAAATGACCTTCTTCGATGCTGATGGTATAACCGACTCCGATGCCGTAAGGCCACCGGGCAGTAACTTTGGGAGCCTGTATTTTATCATAAGGCGGCTTGGCATTAATATGCAAGCGGCAGTTGTTGCCTGCGATATAGAACTCATTCCGGCTGGCCTGCACTACCAGACCCGCGCCACGATTATTATCGGGAGGGTTCCGGGGTACATAAGCCGGACGCCAATCGCCAAATTCGACGATACCGGTATAGCCCTCGAAATCAAATCGCTGGACTTCTTCATTTTCCGGTTGTATTACCGCTTGTATTTTGCCGGTTCCCTGGTATTTTAATATCAGCGGTATCATCGCCGACACGCAATGGATAAGACTAATCTTTTGGATACTTTCAGGAATGACCATCGTGTCCCCGTAAACACGGTTCATGTGCAAATAGCCAAAAAAGTGACCGATGCAATTATAATCGGCAATGGCATAAAGCATATTGGGGCCGCCGAATGATTCGGGCACAAAAAGCGGGTTATCGTCACGGGCATATTTCGCCGCAACAAAGTTATATTGCTTGGCATCGCGGATATAAAGGTCGGGGCCGATCATATCGATGTTTGGGGTAAACCATTTCCAGATATCCAATACTTTGTAATCTACTGCGGGGCCGGCGATATTAATTATCATCGGCAGGTTATAAGCCGCCTTCCCGGCCTTCGCGACGGCATCGATACAGGTAGCCAGGCTCCAGGTATGAGAGATGGTACCGGCCGCCTGACCGAATAACTCTGTCCAGGTGCCGGATTCTTTGCCGCCGGCCTGCTTCCATGCATCGTAGACATCACCTTTCCCGGCTGCTTTCATTAAACTGACCAAGTGAGCGGGAACGGCGCTGCTAAAGACAGCCGTAGCATCCGGAGCATAATCATGATCTTGCTCGGTGATATTCGGTTCATTCTCAACCTGAAGACCTATCACAGTGTGCTCAGCCGCATCTTTCACTTTCAGATATTTGCACAATGCGGTAAAAACCTTTTTATCGGCTTCAATTGTTGCGGGACAGTGTGATGAAAGGACCCAGATATCTTTGCCGTCGGATGCCTGTTCTCTCTTAAAGCGCTTTGGATTTGTCTTCACCCACGCCGGGGCGAAATCCATCGTACCGTTCTTCCAGGTTGCAAACCATACCAGTATCAACTTGACTGCGTATTTACGGGCCAGGGCAATCAGCGTATCCACACTGGAAAAATCATATTTGCCTTCAAGCGGTTCCACCTGGTCCCAAAAAACCGGGAACTCTCCGGCATTCCCTTTGGCAGTTTTGATTGCTTTAAATGCTTCTTCAATTTCTGCTTCATCGCGGGCGCTGTAACCGGTCTGACATAGAAACTCGGCACCTACGGGGAAAAAAGGCTTCCCATCCACTATAAACAAACGCTTAACCTCTGCCATTAAAATTTGGCTCCTTTATAACTCGATTACGATGAGGCACTTTTTTATTTCAATTCTTGCATGCATCGGTGCAGATAGCCCCTTGCTTCAGCAGCTCTCCCCATCGCCCTCGAAATTGGATATGTTGCGGTGCCGATAATGTGCACGTCCATCGCGCCTTCGTAGCCGATATCCTTGAAATTTTGAAGGATTTGCATCCAGTTAACATCAGATCTACCCGGTGTTTGCTGCTCCGGAGAATCGTGAGACGGCGGTCCTTTTCTTTTTTTGATTTGTTCGGGGGTCAGCGGTGTCGGACAGTCGTGGAATTGGGCATGAGCGATTTTTTTACCAAGTTTCAGGACTACTTCGGCCGGGTCGTCGCCGCCCCTGGTCAAATGGAGCGGGTCAAAGCCTACTCCCAGACTGGGGGTGTCTATTTCATTAACCATTTGGAGTGCAGACGCCAGGTTATAAACCGACGCTCCCTGGTGAGGTTTAACCGAGAGCCTTACCCCTCTGCTCTCCGCCCTGTTATTTATTTCCCGCAAGTATTTGAATTCCTTTTTTGTTGCATCTTTATCGTTGGCTTTTCCAAAAGCCCTGATTGACACGACCGGAATACCTAATTTAGAAGCGACATCGAATACCTGGGTCATTAACCTTATTCTTTCTTCATCAGTAATACCTTCGAAACCTGCATGGATCGCCCACAACTCTACCTGATGTTTCTGGGCCGTCCACTTCACTTCATCGATATATGATTTTTTGGTATTCAACTCTACATGCATGCCCCATCCCTGCTGATGGCACAACTCGGCACCGCTGAAGCCGGCCCAGGAAATATGCTGCAGGGCGCCGTACAGATCCAATTGACTGAAAATTACTGAATTACATCCCAATTTCAACATGATAACCTCCCAATTTTTTTTACTTTATCTCGAAATTATTTCGATTGACCCTTTAATAATGATTGCCTTAATGGTCAGTTTGCTATAAACGCAATATTAATCGTAAGTTTTTAATTATATTCTTTTCACCATCGATGAATCAATGCCCACCGCATGATTATTTTACACAGTTTTTACAGATGCATAACACAACGATTACAAAAGAAGTATATTGTTAATATTATAAGGAGATGAAAAAATGTCTAAGAAAAAATTAATGATTATTGGTGTCGTGGCGCTTGTGTTAATTGCAACAATAGCTGTAGCCGTCCCCGTATTCGCAGCCAGCAGCAACGCTACTCCCAG
The DNA here is from genome assembly GCA_003153955.1 of Dehalococcoidia bacterium. Classification (GTDB taxonomy): domain Bacteria; phylum Chloroflexota; class Dehalococcoidia; order Dehalococcoidales; family Fen-1064; genus Fen-1064. The sequence goes on from PMCB01000106.1 coordinate 3,555, forward strand.
TCCTACTCAATTAACGCAGAAGAACAAAGCGGGCGCTCTATTGCGCCTGTTATTAGTGCAGGATCAAACTAAAGCGTTTACTTACGTTGCACAGGCTGAGGCTGCGGGTAAAATTACGGCAGATCAAGCTACCGCAATCGATAATTTTTGGACCGAATATCATACACAATTCACCAAGGCTGTCGTATTAAGACGTTTGTTAAAAGCTCAAAATGAGAGTAATGTCAAAGCATTCCTTGATAAGGCAGTGGCAAATGGCAAGATTACTCAGGACCAGGAAAACAATGTTATCAGTATTTGGGAAGTGTTGCACTCCCCAAACTCAACTGCGGCAACAACGACAACTACTACCACTTCTACAACCACACACTAATCAATAAATAAAGACAATGCAGCACCGGCGGGTTTATATTTTACCCGCCGGTTTTTATTTATATCAAAGTCCAATATACGAACTCTTCGATATTGCTAACCAGGGTATAATTGAATAATATAGACAAGGAATTAATGACAAAAAAGAAAAGCTCACATAGAATTGCTTTACTATGGTTTGGAGCAATCCTCAGTATAAGCGGCAATATAGCCATCGAAATCGGCCGACCTGACGGCGCAATCGCTACGGTCATTGGCGTGATTATGGCAATGACAGGGTGTTACCTGTGGACCCGTGATAAAAATCGTGCCTCAGGTTTTGCACTGTGGGGGCTGCTTGCCCCTATAGGATATCTTGCAATTATGTCCCTGAAAGATAAATCCACACAGCAGTGACCTTCGGCTTGCACAATCTGCTAAAAAATAAATACCATGCACACCTAACCGACGCAACAGCGATGTCTAAAGCCCGTTAGCGGTTGTTCATAGCAGCCCAAAGACACAGTAAATCTGCATCAAATAAAACTTGAGACCAGTGCATTTACAATTAATTTTGATGCTGTTCACCAAACGGGCCAGAATGCTTTACACAATTAGACCGATTCTATTTCAGGTCAGTCTAAATTATTCTATTTTGCGCTGCCGATGCGAAATATCTTGGTTCCGCAAGTGCCGCATACGCCCTGGGTGGCTGGCTTACCGTTTTTCATTGTGATGGCTTTGGCATTTTTAATTTCTTTTTTAGAGCGGCATTTTACGCAATAAGCTTCCATTTGGTTCTCCTGAATGTTGTTTTTATTTTAACGAAGATGATGTTGTTTACTATCAACTTCTATTATTATTTTACTTCTCCTTTTTTTGTTGTCAAGAGGGTTATCATCAGTCGTTTACCGTTTAATATCATCAGACTAAACAACTAAGGACGTGGTAAAATACCTTTTAGCGAAAGAAAACAACCCTTTCCAGGGGTTTTTTACATGCAGGAAGTAACCGTTGTTAAGTGAACTGAGAATTAAAAATCTGGGCATAATCGAAGAAATCAGCTGGCAGTTGAGCGACGGCTTGAATATTATCACCGGCGAAACCGGAGCCGGTAAATCCCTCTTGATTGATGCATTGGAGCTGTTATTATCCGGTAAACCTGACGCGGAAGCGATACGGCAAGGGGCAGATGAAGCTCAAATCGAAGGTATCTTTAAACTTGACCAAACAGCCGCTTTCAGTTTTCTCAAAGAACTGCTGGTGCAAAAAGACCTGTATGAAGATGATGACATCCTGGTTATCACGTGCCGGTTGCGCAAAAACGGTTCGGGTGTAAGCCGCATAAACGGGCATACAGTCACAAAATCATTTTTACATCAAGTCGGACGGCTACTGGTGGACGTTAACGGACAAAACGGAACTTTTTCTTTACTGGACGGTAAATCCCAACTGGAAATTCTGGACGCTTATGCTGACACAATCGGTTTGAGAAATGAATTCACCGCCAAAGCGGATGAATTACAAAAGAAAAAACAGGAACTGCATAATCTTGAGCAAAATGAAAGAGACCGGACACAGCGCGAAGAGTTCCTGAAATATCAATTGAACGAGTTGAATCAGGCGCAATTACAGGACGGAGAGGAAGAGGAACTCGAGCAAAAAAAGAAAATCCTGACATCAATCGAGACACTAAAAACTTATTCCATCGAAGTCTATCAAGCCCTCTATGAAGATGACGGTTCTATGAATTCGACCCCGGTTGTCGACAAATTGAGCGCAACTGCCAGGATATTGAAAAAACTGGTTGATTTAGACCCTTCACTTAAAGAACAACTGAAATTTGTCGAGGATGCAGTCGCAGGCCTGACCGAAATCGCGCGGGATATTCAATCCTACAATGAAAATCTAAATTTCGACCTGGACAGCCTGGAGAAAACAGATGCGCGGTTGGAACTAATCCGGCAATTAAAAAGGAAATATGGGGCAACCATCGCGGAGATGCTGGCTTTTCAGAAAAAAACTGCCGAAGATCTCGACGGACTGACGCATAATACCGAAAGAACGGTTCAACTTACCAAAGAAATCGCGTCTCTCCGACTTGAATCCGGGCGGATTGCCCACCAACTTTCCCGGGACCGTGTAAAAGCAACGGTTCGCATGGAAACCGACGTTAAAAAAGAACTCTGCGATTTGAACATGTCGCAGGTTATATTTAAAATATCGATCGATCAAAGTCCGGATGCAGAAGGTATTCCGTTTCCCAATGGCGAATGTTATTCCTTTAATGATAAAGGCGCCGATTCCGTAGAATTTATGGCCTCGACCAACCCGGGAGAAGAGTTAAAACCATTGATCAGCATTGCCTCCACCGGAGAATTATCCCGGTTCACGCTGGCACTAAAGAGCGCGCTCGCCGAAACGAATACAGGGCGAGTACTTATTTTTGACGAAATCGACATCGGTGTCGGTGGCCGAAGCGGAGAAATACTAGGTAAAAAATTATGGAACCTGGGCCTGCAGCACCAGGTGATTTGCATCACGCATCTTCCCCAAATTGCGGTGTTCGCTGATGCGCATTTCGGGGTTCATAAGGAAACCTCCGGCGACCGGACACTCACCATGCTGCAAACCCTAGACGGTGATTTACGGATCCGTGAATTAACGCTAATGCTGTCCGGGCCGGAATACACCGCAGCATCGCTGAAAAATGCGAAAGAACTGATGCAAAAAGTCTGTACCTGGAAAAATTCCCGGCAAAAGGGCAACTGAGGAAATATTTTTCCTGTTTTCACCTAAATCATTCTTAGATAAGAATTATCATCTCTGAATTGCTAAAGAATAATTGCCTTTGAATTCCTGCAAGTAGACCGTTTGTTGTTCTGCTATAATATTGTCACTGAAGATATGTGAGACATATCGGAATAGGAGGAAAATATGAAAGGCGACAAGAAAGTTATCGAAATCCTGAACTCTTTGCTGGGCCGTGAGCTTACCGTCGTAAGCCAATACATGGTTCACGCGGAAATATGTGATAACTGGGGTTACACCAAACTTCATGATGCAATCCAGAAACGCGCGAAAGTTGAAATGACTCATGCGGAAAAACTGATCGCGCGTATTATCTTTCTCGAAGGTATCCCTGTCGTTAGCGAACTTGAAAAAATGCATATTGGCAAGGATATCCCACTGATGTTTGCCAACGACCACGAAGCTGAGATCGATGCCGTAAAACGTTACAACGAAGGTATTTTGATTTGCGGTAACGCAAAAGATTTTGCTACCCGGGAAGTCCTTGAGCACATTCTCGATGACGAGGATGGGCATGTCGATAACATCGAAGAAGTTCAGGACCAGATTGTACAAATGGGCATTCAAATATTCTTGTCCAGACAGGCGGGCTGAAACTTTTCTCGCCTGCAGCAGACCGCATTCGTTTTGAACTTAAGGGGATTGGGAAATAATACTTTTCCCGGTCCCCTTAATTTTTGTCCAAACTAAAGAATAAACGGCGGTTCCGAAGAGACTGATTGAATCAATTTTTCAGCTTGTTGTATCTGTTCTGGTGAGCCTTCAATTGCCAACCAGACACAACCTTCCGCCCCGCTGATACCGCCTGCGGCGATCATTTCCGCTTTCACGCCGGTTAAATATTTTAACGCTTCAATTTCAGTAACAACTTCACCCGGTACCGGCAGCAAACGAAAGCCTTTGTTACCGGGTGTATTAACTTTATTGGCGATCTCATCAAGGTCGCCGGATATACGTTTTTCCAATCCAATGGGGATTAACAGCCTTACTCTTCGTCCTGCAACTGCCGTTAAAGCAACAGTGATTGTCCCGCCTTGAGGATTACCGACTAAAATTGCAGCCCGTTTATGGAAAACGTCAAGGGCATTGGCTCCTTTAATAATGACGTCCCCTTCTTTTAGTTCAGCAGCGACATCGTTGATCGTCTTGCCTTCCAGCCAAAGGCCGTCCCTGATCACGACATCGCCGGGGAATTCACTATCGCCGGCTAACCGTCCGGCGTCAGTAGTTTTATAGTGCGGCGGCAGCGATATTCCGCGAAAAAAACGCAGTCTGTCAAATTTATCTTTCCGACCAATTGATTCCAGTATTTCTTCAGCGACATAGCTGTTAGTTGTTCCGGCGACGATGACCACCGTCCCTTGCCGTAATGCGTCCACAACCGCAGGGTGTGCTGCCACGGCTTTCCCCAGCAACCGCTTTCCCATCGCCACTGTCAATAATATTTGTTTCATCACGTCATCTTACTCCAGATAATATTGGGTTCATCATTGTATTAGTTTGCATTATAACAGATAACCCGAATCTCTCTAATATTTGGCGCCTTTTGCAACGGAAACCCCCGGATAAACCACGATTTCCGTTCTTGCTGCTCTCTAATTGATTAATTCAAAAGTGTGGATTATACTTTGAGAAAATATTCGTATATTTTCAAATAACAGAGGTGATTAATTGAAAAAGACCACGATGCTGCGTAAATTACTGGAAAAACCGGGGGTATTGATCGTGCCGCCGGCGTACGATTGTTTATCTGCCCGGGTCGCCGAGGCCACAGGATTTAAAGCGGTTTTGATGGCCGCCGGGCTGACGGGGGATGCTCAAATCGGGGTGCCTAATTTCGGTTTAGCCACGGCAAGCGAAATTATCAACTGCGCAAAATACATCGCACATTCGGTAAATATTCCCCTTATCGTCGGCGTCGAAGACGGCTGGGGCGGGGCGCTGGCTTCCTACCGCACGGTACAAGAGGTCATCCGGGCCGGGGCAGCAGGTCTTTATATCAACGACCAGAAACATCTTAAATTGATCAGAACTCCCCATAATCTCGTTGATGTTTTGCCCAGGGATGAATTTTTAGGTAAAATGGGTGCTGTCCTGGAGGCGCGGGATAAGGAGGACAAAGACTTTATTATCATTGCCAGAATCGACGCCGGAGCCATGATGGCAGATGCTGAAGTAATCGCGCGGGCGAAAGCTTGTATAAAATTAGGGGTCGATATAATACTCCCTCACGCGATACCGCCCGAATCAAAATATCCGCGCAAGGACAAAGCCGGTCTGACGAAATTATACAAAGCGATCGGTGCGCCGGAGGCTAAGATTTGGTGTAACGGCCTAAAAAACATCACTGCCAAAGACTGTGCGGACATGGGCGCCAAAATATCTGTGCCGGATGACTCTCCCACTGTCCCCGTGAAAAATTTGTTAGTGAATGTGTATCGTGATATGCACACGGCGTTATGCGGCACCCCGGACAAGGGAACATCCGGCAGCGGAAAGGTAAATATGCTGGGAGACAAGGAGTTCTGGAAAAAAATAGAAAATAAATATGTACCCTAACAGGGGCCGGTAAACAATCAGGAGGAGAAAAACGAAAATGGCATTACCAACAGCGGATGGATACAAAGTGATAGCCACCGTAAAGTCTGTCAAGGGGACATGTAAGGCCGGACATAAAGCCAGTGATTCGTTTGAAATCAGCTGCCGCAACACCGCCGGGCTCTGTGGTTTTTTCTACCATGATATTTTCCCTGTAATTCAGATGCTGCAGATGGGCGGCACCTACCCGTCGGGGAAAGAGGCCATCGATGTAAGTTGTCTTGACCGCCGCAATGAAGTAATCATTGAACTGAAGCGGATAAAATAACACCTGATGTTAAATCCGAAATGCCGGCGATATGCAACACGATTTGCAGTATTGCTTTTTATTTTATAATAATTCGTGTTTCTGGTATTATTATGGGTACAGACTCAGCTGGTTCAATTGAGACTAATGGTCTGTGAACCCAACAGCCTTTACCGGTATTGCTTGTAGGGGCTTTTTTATTGGTAACAGGAGCATATAGGCTGGAGGCAGTTCCACTGATGACCTTCAAAAGCATTTTGTTCAATACCACCGGTGAAGGCGCAAATGAAGTAATTTCTGACGCGCCCGCCTTTTTTGTGGACTTAAATCTCAATCAGATTATTGATGCGATTACTGCCGAGAGAGATACATATAACCTGCAGCCGTTTTTTTTCACACCACTGCACAGTGAAGATGCCATCCGGTACCGTCATGAAATCATGCAGGAACTTAAAAATGAAAACTTGATGACGGCCATCAAATCATTTGCAGGGCAAATGGTCGTTATCCGCCGGTATCTGGCGCTCTCGGATAAACTGATTTACAAATATTTTAAAGAAGGTTGGTTTTTAGAGGCGGCAGTACAATATTACGAGACGGTTAATAACCTTGCGCATGATTTATCCGCGATAGAATTAAAATCGCGCGGCTTTTTAGCTTTCCGTGATTACCTGAAAAATTATACAGGCTCAGATGCTTTTATTTCGCTGTCGACAGATGCCAAAAAACTCAGCGCAGACTTCTCCGATGTAAAATACAGTCTGCACATCCACGGTCTGACCGTCAGGGTGCGTAAATATGAGGGCGAAACAGATTTCAGCGTTGAGGTCGCGCAAACATTCGAGAAATTCAAACAGGGCACGGTGAAAGATTACCGCAACAAACTTCGTGAGGGGACCGATGTAAACGATGTGGAAGCGCGAATTTTGGATTTCGTCGCTAAACTCTATCCCCCAATTTTTGCAGGTTTGGACGGTTTCTATGAGCAGCATAGTCACTTCGTCAATGAAACCATCAGCTTTTTCGACCGTGAAATACAATTCTATGTCGCCTATCTCGAGTTTATCGCAAAATTCCAACCTGCCGGTTTGAATTTCTGTTATCCGCAGATATCCTCCGTCAGCAAGGAAGTTAACGACAGCGAAGGATTCGATTTAGCCCTGGCGAATAAACTTATTGCCGAAGGTTCATCCGTTGTCTGTAATAGTTTTTATTTGAAAGACAGGGAACGCATATTTGTCGTTTCCGGCCCGAACCAGGGCGGGAAAACGACCTTCGCACGTATGTTCGGGCAAGTGCATTATCTGGCCAGTCTGGGGTGTCCTGTCCCGGGTAAAGAAGCCCGACTCTTCCTGTTTGACAATCTCTTTACCCATTTCGAAAAAATGGAAGATATCAAGGACCTCCGAGGGAAACTCCAGGACGACCTGGTCAGGATGCAAGAAATTCTGGCTCAGGCTACACCTGACAGCATTATCATTATCAATGAAATCCTGACTTCCACCACCTTACAGGACGCAATCTTCTTGAGCAAAAAGGTAATCGAGAAAATAATCGGATTGGATTTATTGTGTGTTTGGGTCACATTTGTTGAAGAACTGTCTACATACAGTGAAAAAACCGTCAGCATGGTCAGCACCGTAAATCCGGAAAATCCGGCCGTGAGTATCTTCAAAGTTATCAGAAAACCGGCAGACGGGCTTTCATATGCCCACGCAATTGCCGAAAAGCATCACCTCACCTACAAATCATTACAGGAGCGCATCAAATCATGAAAGTTTTTCTGATGTATAAAGACCATGATTTTGACGTGCAGCAGGAACTACCGTTGAATGAACCGGAACTGACCCAGGACCTGGAATTGGATACTCTTTTCAATGCCATGGCACTCGGCGATTACTTCCTGCAGGATGCGGCTAAAAAAGTTATCTTTGCCGGTTTGAAAGATAGGCCGGACTCGATACTCTACCGCCAAAGCATCCTCAAGGATTGTTTGAATAATCCCGTTATTGTCAGGAACCTTTACAAAATCGCGGAAGACGCAATGGAAACCAAACAGAAGAACCATTGGGGCTGGCTGCTTGAAAACAGCAACCCGGCCTATGTAATGTCCGTCTCGGTAGGCGCGTTGCAAATGTTCGTAGGCAACATGAAACAATTGAGAACTCTGGCCGATGAGCATGCCGACAAATTTGAATCTGATGGTTTTAAAACCCTGTTCGCGATGATTAAAAAGGAGCTTGATACCCCTTACTTTACCCTCATCCAGAATCACCTGAGGAGGCTGGAATTCCATCACGGAATCCTAATCGGTGCGGAACTGGGGAAAGGCAATGAAGGCGCCAACTACATCCTGCGTAAGCCTCTGGATAAAAAACTCAATTTAATGCAGCGGCTCTTCACTAAAAAATCACCGGTTTACTCTTTTCGGATTGAAACGCGCGATGAGGGCGGCAGTAAGGCATTGGAAGAGCTAAGAAATAAAGGAATCAAATCAGCCGTTAATGCAGTAGCTCAATCCGCGGACCATATCGATAGTTTCTTCAGCATGCTGCGTTTTGAACTTGGGTTTTATGTGGGTTCCCTGAATTTACATGAGCAACTCATGAAAATAGAGGAACCGGCGTCTTTTCCCGAACCCGCGGAGGTTAACGAACGGCAACATTCTTTTAGTGGTTTATATGATATCTGCCTGGCATTAACCGTGAAACGTAAAGTCGTCAGTAACGATCTGAACGCTGATGATAAAGACCTGGTGCTAATCACGGGCGCCAATCAGGGCGGCAAATCCACCTTCCTGCGCAGTATCGGCCTGTCTCAAATGATGATGCAATGTGGAATGTTTACACCGGCTGAGACTTTCAGGGCCAATGTCTGCGACGGGCTTTTCACCCACTTCAAACGCGAAGAAGATATTACGATGGAAAGCGGTAAACTGGATGAGGAACTCAAAAGGACAAGCTTGATTGTCGACCGGTTAACGCTTAATTCCATCGTGCTTTTCAATGAATCTTTTGCGGCCACCAACGAAAGAGAAGGTTCCGAAATTGCGCGTCAGATAACTATGGGGCTGGTAGAAAAAGGCATTAAAGTGTTCTTCGTTACACACCAATATGAATTTGCTCATGGTTTATACGAAAGAAAAATGCCGAATGCCGTTTTTCTCCGGGCGGACAGGGAGACCGACGGTACCAGAACTTATAAACTGTCTGCCGGGGAACCACTGCAAACGAGCTACGGCGAAGATTTGTATAAGCGGGTTTTTGTAAACGACAAATCCTGAACCAACATCAACGCCGCCTTTATCAACTAATCCCGGTTCGATTCCACCGGCCTTCAGCTAAAAAACTGTTTCAATTTGGCTTTATTTTGTATGTTTTTTAATCTCTATTTTGTTGAATAATTCAATATCAGCTTGGTTATTGATATTAAAAAAGGATTGAAACTCCGGGTCAAACTTGCTGAATTCAGCTTGATCAAAATAACGGACCCTCATTTCCTTCAGACATTCCGAAATGCTTAGTTGATCATTCTCGAGGCGTTTTTTCATTACCGGGATACAACTGCAGGAATAGATGCCGTGCAAAGGTTCGATCTGGTTATTCGGCCAGCGGGGAATCACCGCGTCAAAACCGGGTGAAATTTCTACCATATGCGATAGCAGTACGGTATTAAGAAAAGGCATATCACAGGCAACCACGATATTGGCGGCGGTATGAGAAGTACTCAGGCCCGTATAAATCCCGCCCAGCGGTCCTTTTGCCGGATAAATATCGCTTACTACCTCGAGAAAGTCAAATTCTGCAAATTGGCTGCCGCCCTCATTTGTGACCAGAATAATTTCATGGGTAATTGATGACAGATGGTCAATAACCCTTTCAACAAGCGTCATTCCGGCTATTTTTTCTGTGGCTTTATTTCTGCCGAACCTGAGGCTCTTGCCGCCGGCCAGGATAATTCCGGTGATATCCATTTTTTCACTCTTCAGATTTACCGGTTATTACCCGGATACATATTAGCCTTCGTCACACCTGGTATTACGCATCAGTTCTTCAGCTGTTTTTGGTTTGATGACAAGCTTATCCCGGCCTACCATCCCTTCCGGAATATCTGTTACATCGGAGATTTTGTCGTAAACCGGCGGCAGCGGGTCGCGCCGCATCATCAATTCCAAGGCTTTTTGCGCATCGTAAGGAATGATCGGAGTTTTTACGGCATGCGGCTTAAACACCACCGCGGGTTTGGTGATCTTGCTGTCCGGCAGGTCTTCCAAATCGCGAAGGTCGCCGTACCTGGCCTGCATATCGCTCAGGGTTCCAAAATCAAGTGCCCGCGCTGAGCAGGCCCCGACGCAAATCGGTAAATCTCCCGCTTCCAGCCGGTCGATACACATGTCGCATTTCTGCGCGATATCACCAATTTCATCGCTCTCGAAAACAGGTGCGCCGTACGGGCATTCTTCATAACAATTGCGGCATCCGGTGCATTTATCGCTGTCAATCAGCACTGCTCCGTATTTCGGTTCCTTGCTGATGGCATCAACATGACAGGCATTTACGCAAGCTGGTTGTTCGCAATGGTAGCAGGGAACCCATTGGAAATGGATACGTACCATCGGAAAACTACCTTTCTCGTACTCATATACCTTCAGATATTTGAGTGGTCCCGGCGGCAGTTGGTGCCAATTTTTACAGGCCACTGTACAATCACGGCACCCGGTACATCTGCTCTGGTCAAAAAAGAACGCGTATTGTGTCATCTTACACCCTCCCATTTTTCAATTTGCACCAGCGCCTTGCATGGCTGATGGTCGAGGATCGTGTCCGGCAAATGTTCATCATAATGTGTCATCAGGTTCGGCGCGCCCCTGGTATCGATGCCTTCCGGCATCAATGTCGTCTTTGTTTTACCCGGTGTATACCAGCCGCCGTGAAAAATATTGACGGTACCGGGGACAACTTTAGAAGTCACGTAGGCCGGCATGATTATCTCGGCCTGGTCGTTAAAAACTCTGACTAAATCGTTATCTTTTATTCCCCGGGACTTAGCCTCGGGAACACTGATCCAGACGGCGTGCCGGTAGCAGTCCTGATTCAATAAAGGCTGATTATCCAGCAGCGAATGCACACGGTAGAGTCCGTGTGGCGACGACATTAACAACGGATATTTTTCAACATTTTTGCTGTGATAAGTAGCGCTGCCGCCCATTGTCATTTCCGCCATCGCCGGCAGATGACCGCCGCCATATCGTCCGTTTATGGAATGGGTTTTCACATCGGTTGATTTATTTCCCCGGTTGTGATTGCTGGCAGCTACTTCGTTAGAATAAAACTCGATCTTACCTGAATCTGTGCCTTTAAAGGGATTTTCCCCGCGTAGAATTGCATTTTTATATGTGTAATACGGGTCTTTAACTTCCCAACGGAACACGGGTTTTTTCAGGAATTCCTCCCAAATAGGCGGGTTCAACGGGGCAATTTCTTCCCGTAACATCCATTTCTCGTAAGCTTCTCGATGCAGATTATCGATTGCTTCATCCCATTTATCATCGGGGACATTGGCCAGACGCGGGGCGCATTGGTCGGCGATGCCTAATCTCTTCGCCAACTGCACCCAAACCCATCCCCTCGCTCTGACTTCACCCGGCGGGTCAACACATTTCTCCTTGAAGACGAAATAATTGCCGTTCATGTTCGCAGTTTCCAGACTGAACATATCGGGGGAGCGCATCCCTCTGGGATGTAAATCCCTGCCTTCAAATGCTCTATGCATCTGGGGCAGAATGATATCGGCATATTTGGCGGTAGGATTATCCAGGTGGTAAGAGAATACCACACTGAAATCCAGTTTCTTGAATGCTTTGATATTTGTATTGACATCCGGGTGCGTCATGATGGGGTTGGATGATTGTAAAATCAACATCTTGATATTGGGAGGTGGATTTCCCGGAGTATTACCGATAATATGATTGTATTCATCTACAGTCATTTCGCCTTTGTCCAGCTTTTCCCGCAGAACAATCGCTTCCGGCCATTTGAAATGAGCTAACAGAGCCGGCGCCTGATACGTTCCGGGTTTTTTCTGCCAGTCAACAACCGGCTTCGGCAGGGATAGTTCATGTTGTCCGAATTCGCAGGATGTTTCGGCTGAGGCTGTCGCGCCCGGGGTTAAAGTGTTTCCCGTCAGCGCCTGCAAGTACATCGCCGCCCTGATGCCGTTCTCTCCAAAGAACTGACGGCCGAGGGACCAGGCTGTGTTCAGATTTACCGGTTTACTGCGGGCATAAAGTCTTGCGAATTCAGTAATCGTCTCTGCCGGCACGCCGCAGATATGTTCCGCCCACTGGGGGGTTTTATCGATGCGGTCAACGGTGCCCAGCACGTATTCTTTCCAGCGGCGCACACCTTCGGGGTCGACCCACTTTTTAATGAACTCTTTGTCGCAAAGGTCTTCCTTAAACCAGACATTGGCCATCGCGATCATCATCGCAACATCAGTGGTTGGACGTATCGGGATCCACTGGCTGGCAACGGCCTCCGCAGTCGGCGTATATCGTGGCTCAATCGAGATTATCGGGATGTCTCGTTCCCTGGCCCGTATCAGGGTATAAACAACATGATTGCTCAGGGTTGTCCCTGGATTGAACCCCCACAGAACGATCAGTTTTGATTTCAGTAAATTACCCTCATCCTGACGGTCCTCATGGGCATCTCGACCTAAGACCCACCGCTCCGGTTCGGCCACACCCTGCCGGGAGTGGTCGCCCCAATCGGCTACCCCGGCGCCAAACCAGGCGCTCAGCATAAAGCCTTCCCCAAGGTCACCGATGGAAAGCGGCCCGTATTTTTCTTTGTAATATTTCAATTTACCGGCGATGGTATCCAGCGCTTCATCCCAGGATATCCGTTGCCATTTACCTTCGCCTTTTTCGCCGGCCCGCTTCATTGGATAAATCACCCTGTCGGGAGCATTGAGATTACGAATGTGGGCATACCCCTTGGTACACGGCCGGGCTGTAATCATGCATTTATCAATCAACTCATCCGGTAAATGACCGTCCTCCCGCGCGATGCCATGGTTTATCGTGTCATCCGGCTCTACCGCCCAAATCTTTCCGTCCCTAATGTGCACTTTAATCACACAATTGCTGAAACAATGCTCGCTGCAGGTAGTATACCGGATGATATCCCCGGTATGATTTTTACTTTTTGAGATTACTTTGTTCATGGTTTTCCACCTTCCCCACGCCAAAGTTCAATTTGAACCAGCGCCTTACAGGGCAGATGGTCCATGATGGTCTCCGGCAGATGCTCATCGTAGTGTATCAGTAAATTAGCCGCACCCCTTGTGTCGATGCCCTCAGGCATTAAAGCAGTTTTTGTTTTATTCGGTGTATACCAGCCGCCGTGAAAGATATTGACGGTCCCCGGCACCACTTTGGAAGTCACGTAGGCCGGCATGATCATTTCAGCCAGGTCGTCAAAAACCCTGACCGGATCGTTATCTCTTATTCCCCGGGCTTTAGCATCGGGAACACTAATCCAGACAGCATGCCGGTAGCAGTCTATGTTCAATAAAGGCTGATTGTCCAGTAGCGTATGGATGCGATAGAGACTATGAGGAGAAGACATCAACAGCGGATACTTCTCAATATCTTTACTGTAATAAGTCGCTTTCCCTCCCATCACCATCTCTGCCATAGCGGGTAGTTTCCCACCTCCATACCGCCCATTTACAATGTGCGTTTTCCCGCCGGTTGGTTTGACCGTTCCTAAACCTTCGGCCAATTCCTGAGAATAAAACTCAATCTTGCCCGATTCTGTTCCCTCAAATGGATTCTCTCCGCGTGCCAACGTGTTTTTGTAAGTATAGTTCGGTTCTTTGACCTCCCAGCGAAACACGGGGTTTTTCAGGAATTCCTCCCAACTTGGCGGGTTCAACGGAGCAATCTCTTTCCGTAATACCCAGTTCTCGTAAGCTTCCCGATGCAATTCTTCTACTGTTTCATCCCATTTGTCATCCGGGACATTTGCCAGCAGCGGACTATAATCCTCGGCGAAACCCAACCTTTTCGCTATCTGCAGCCAGATCCATCCCCGCGGTTTGACTTCCCTCGGCGGGTCGACGCATTTCTGCTTGTAGACAAAGCAGTTTCCATTCAGATGCGGGACTTCCATACAAAAAAAGTCCTTAGAACGGAATATCGAATTCCTGATGGGCACATCTCTGCCCTCAAAAGCGGTGTGCATTTGCGGCAGAACGATATCGGCATATTTGGCAGTAGGATTATCGAGGTGGTAGGAAAATACCACGCTGAAATCCAGTTTCTTGAATGCCTTGATATTAGTATTTATATCTGGATGCGTCATTATCGGATTAGATGTATGCACAATCACCATTTTGATATTGGGAGGTGGGTTTCCCGGCAGGTTCCCGATAATATGGTTATACTCGTCTACGGTCATCTCACCTTTATCCAGCTTTTCCCGCATCACAATCGCCTCCGGCCATTTAAAATGGGCCAGCAGGGCCGGTGACTGATATGTCCCGGGCTTTCTCTGCCAGTCAACCGTCGGCTTCGGCAATGACAGGTCATGCGTACCAAACTCGCCGGCTGAATCCGCCGAGGATGTTGCCCCCGGCGATAAAGTATTTCCGGTTAATGCCTGCAGGTACATCGCTGCCCGGATGCCGTTCTCTCCAAAGAATTGACGTCCGAGAGACCATGCGGTGTTCAGATTTACCGGTTTGCTGCGGGCATAAAGTCTGGCGAACTCCGTAATCGTTTCCGCCGGCACACCGCAGATTTTTTCTGCCCACTTCGGTGTTTTATCCACACCGTCGCTTATACCAATCACATAGTCCTTCCAGCTCGTTAAGCCTTCAGGCTCCACCCACTTTTGAATGAAATCTTTGTCACAAAGGTCTTCTTTGAACCAGACATTGGCCATCGCGATCATCATGGCGACATCGGTAGTCGGGCGTATCGGTATCCACTGGCTGGCAACAACTTCTGCGGTGGGTGTGTATCTGGGGTCGATTGATATAATCGGTATCCCCCGTTCTCTGGCTCTCAATAAAGTGTAAATAACATGGTTGCTCAAGGTTGTCGTAGGATTAAATCCCCACAGTACAATCAGTTTTGATTTTAAAATGTTACCCTCATCCTGACGGTCTTCGCCGGCTTTCTTGCCCAATACCCATCTTTCCGGCTCGTCGGCGCCTTGCCTGGAATGCGCGCCCCAATCGGAAACTCCTGCCCCAAACCAGGGGCTGAGGGCAAAACCGTCATGGCTGACGTCTCCAATTGAGAGAGGACCGTATTTTTCTTTGTAATATTTCAGTTTGTCAGCGATGGTATCCAGTGCTTCATCCCAGGAGATCCGCTCCCATTTCCCTTCACCTTTCCCGCCCGCCCGTTTCATGGGATAAATTACTCTATTTGGTGCGTTTAAATTACGAATATGAGCGTAACCCTTGGTGCAGGGCCGGGTTGTAATCATGAATTTATCAACCATCTCGTCCGGTAAGTGTCCATCCTCCCGCGCTATGCCGCGGTTTACGGTGTCATCCGGCTCGACGGCCAAAATCCGGCCGTCCCTGATATATACTTTGAGAATGCACATATTGAAACAATGTTCACTGCAGGTTGTATAACGGATAATATCACCAACCTGATGCTTGCTTTCTGAACTTTTTGTATTCATTACTTCGCACCTGCGTGTGAGTCAAACTATGATTTAAATCAAATCCTATTCGACCCGCTAGTGGGCTAAAGGAAATTATATCTGGAAACCGGCGCTATTTTAAGACATATATTCGCCGCAATTGCACCGGAGCATCTGAGATTTACTGCAGCTTGATCCGGGGGGGGACTACTATTATTATATTCCCCGTTTCCTTACCCCATCAACAAATATTGATAATCTACCAATATTTGTTGATAATTATAACACAGCAACAATAATTGAAAATCATACTTAAAAATTTGTAAAAACCCAAAACCCTAATCCTGTTTGAAGCGGTTTTCCATTTCCTTCAGGAAGCTTTCCACTTCCGGAGAAAGTGTGGGCGTCTCTTCCTTCTGCTTCGTGGCTGACTGAGCGTCGTAGTAAGTTTCCAGGTGGTTGACCACTTCTTTCAGCTTGCGGCTGCAATTGACTTCGGCATCAATGTCTTTGATCTGCTGCCTCGATCTACGAAGAATTTCTTCGTCGATCGGGATTCCATAAAGGCTTTGTACAACTTCCAAAAGTCTGACCTGCCCTGTATAATCCTTTTCCAACTGCGTGTACTGCGGTAATCTTACCATTAGGGTTATTGTTTCGAGGCCCATCTTTCCCGCTTCCTGTGTTATCAAGGAGCAGATTGTCGTCGGGCCCTCGTAGGAACTGGAATTTACTCCGGCTTTTTTAAGTTCTTCCGCCGCTTTTTCCCCGGTAGAGCCCCCGGTTACAATTAGCGGCCGGGTATGCGGCACCATGTCATACATGCTGCCCAAAAGACAATAACGCCGGATTCCTAATGTTTTCAGTAGCCCTAAAACGGAGTGGATATATTGCTCGGCAAACATGTTCGGTTCAAGCATATTGATGAAAATAAAATCCTGTCCTTCATCCTGTTTGGCGAATGTCAAAATTGTATTCGGAATGATTATCTCCCGGTTTCCCGCCAGATATCGCGCCATCGGCCGGTACCGTGTGAAATCGAAATACATACCCGGACGGCTGATTTTACCTAACTGTTTAGCGGAAAGAAGCGATTCCAGCCAGCTCATCGCGAGCGTCGCCGAATTACCAGCATCGGTCCACGGCCTTAATACCACAACCGCATGTGGATTCTTCAATACCGGTAATGGTTCGACTAAATCAAACATTCCCAACTTCATAGTTTCATACTAACAGAGTTAAAGGAACTGAGTAAAACACGAATGATTTTCGCACAGGGTTTAACGCAATATCTGTTATAATCTACGTAATCAAAAAAATCTACAAAAACCGATTTTATTCACTATGAACGATATCAATTCTCGCCAACGTTTAAAAGAAGTCGCCCTGCTCTTTCTGAGACTGGGGGCTACGGCTTTCGGCGGAGCAGCCGCTTACATCGCCATCATGCAGCAGGAAACGGTAACAAAACGCCGTTGGTTAGACGATCAAAAGTTCCTCGACATGCTGGGTATATCTAATCTCATTCCCGGCCCGACTGCTACCGAAATGGCGCTTTATATAGGGTTGGAACGGGCCGGCTGGCTCGGATATCTCGCTTCAGGACTGCTATTTATTATTCCCGGCATGCTGATTACGATTGCTGTTGCCTGGGCATACGTCCGGTATGCAGCATTGCCCGCGGTGGGATGGATATTATACGGCATAAAACCGGTTATCATCGCAATTATTATTAAAGCGTTATGGGACCTGGGCAGGAAAGGTGTTAAAGGGCCGCTGACTGCAACAGTTGGAGCTGCGGCCATAGCCGCTTATTTGCTGGGAATGAATGCTTTGGCAATACTTTTTGCCGGGGCCGCCGTGGTGCTCATTTTTCAAAGCGGAAAGCGTTTCTGGACGCTTCCATCGTCCCTTTTCTTGCTTTCGCCGATGCTGCCCTTACAGTTGCCGACATTTGCTGGAGATAAAGTGCCGTTTAAACAAACAACTCTTTTTCTGACTTTTTTAAAAATCGGGGCGTTAATCTACGGCGGGGGCTACGTATTGTATGCCTTCTTCAATTCTGAATTCGTCTCGCATTTAGGTTGGCTTACTCATCAGCAGCTGCTGGACGCGATTGCCGTCGGGCAGGTTACCCCGGGGCCGGTCTTTTCCAGCGCCACTTTTGTCGGCTACCTGATGGGGGGCTGGCAATCAGCTTTACTGGCAACATTAGCCATTTTTCTGCCGGCATTTTTCTTTGTCGCCCTTGCCAGCCGCATCCTGCCGTCGATACGGAAATCATGGTGGGCGGGAGCGCTGTTGGATGGGGTCAACGTATCGGCTCTCGGACTGATGGCAGCGGTCACATGGCAATTGGGACGAACAGCCGTCATTGATTGGTTCAGCATAGTCTTGATGATTTTAACTTTGGTTTTGGTCCTGAGAGTTAAAATTAATTCAACATGGTTAATTTTAGGTGGAGCGTTAATAGGTGTTGCCTATAAATTTCTGATGCGGTAATTCTTTTATTCAATTGTTTCAGGGAACGTATTTCTTTTCCAGCCCTTCCCAGAAATCCAGTCCTTCCATCTGATGTAAAAATTCCCTGGATGGCCCGCCGTCAGGACGATATCCTTTAATTGTCCCTTCGTCATGAAGCGTTTGTAATAATTCAAGGGCTAATTTCATCAGCGCGGAGTTCATCGGCCCCGGCGCCCATATTTTGGCGCCGATATTCTCCCAGTCTTTAGCGGAAAAATCAGCGGCCGCGCCTTGACCGGCCATACCCCAGATCATCACTTCCGGCGCTCCGATTGCTTTGTAAAGCAGCTGTATTTCTTTTTTAGTCCTCAGACCATATTTTGATGTTACTAAACGGGCTTGGGGAAGGATTACATCTACTCCCAATTTCAAACAGGCTTTCGCGCGCGCTACCACTTCGTCATCGCCCAATGTAGACCCGGCTTCGATTCTGGCAACAACGACAACGTCCTTATCTTCTTTGTCCCGCGCTTCCAGTACCGCGCCGATTTTGCCCAAATACTCATCTCGAGAAACGACCTGTTGAATCGCCAGCCCCGGACCTTTGTACGGATGTTTCTGGTCATTCAGGAATATCCCGGCGATTCCGAGCCTGATAAGATCCTGCGCGGTTCGATAAGCAGAAATTGCCCCTCCAAATCCGTCTTCGGCATCAAAGATTAACGGCACATGTATTGAATTCATCATGTTTCTCAGGGAGTTTATTGCCTCGGTCGCGGTAATCAGCCCATATGGAAAACCGAACTCCGTGTTGCGTATCCCGGCAGTGCACATAAACATCGCTTTGAATCCCACATGTTCGATACACGCCGCCGTGTTACAGTCAAATGCGTGCGGCGCGACCAAAATCCCGGGTTCTTTCAATAATTCACGAAGCATCGTTGATTTTTTCAATTTATTATCTTCCCTTTTGTTTTTTTATAATATGTTGTGTCTTCCGGATGTCGTCAATTGACCGGCTTTTTGCCACGATAACAGGCTACCAGTAGATTAGGCCCGGCATGCGAACCCAGTATCGGACCGATTTCTCCCATAATAATTTTTTCACGCGGATACAAGGGAGCAATACGGTCTGCCAGATTATTCGCTTCATCTTTAGTGGTATTGTACATGATGGCCAAATCTTTGACGTTCCCTTTTTCACTCAATGCGTCCGAAAGGAAAGTATATTGTTTTTCTATGCCTTTAGCATAACTGCGCGCCTGGCCGACCGGAACGACAATCCCGTCTTTCATGCCCAACAATGGTTTTATATTGAGTAGCGTCCCCAATAATTTCTTGGCCTGACCGATCCGGCCGCCTTTCGCCAGATATTTTAAAGAATCAAAAAGGACCATAAAATGAATTTGAGGAATGGCTTCGTCGACTTCTTTGACAACAGCCGCCATGTTTTCACCGGCTTTAGCGGCTCTGGCCGCCGCAATACAAATCATGCCCAGTCCGATCGTCATGGAATCGGAGTTAATTACCTCGATAGGACACTTACTTTTCATCATGTCCCGTGCCTGCTTGGCGGAATTGGAAGTCCCACTGAATTTATCGGAGAGATGAATCGATACAATCCCGTCCGCTCCTTTGCTGAGCTGTTCATAAGCCTCTGTGAAATCCTGAGGCGACGGTTGGATGGTATTTGGATAAACATCTCCTTTAACCAAACGACGGTAGAATTCTTCATTTGAAATGGTCACCCCGTCTTTGAAAGTTTCCTCGCCAAATCTGACATACAGAGGGACAACAGTGATTCCCAATTCTTCCCTTATTTGCGGAGGGATATCGGCGGCGCTGTCAGTAACAATTTTGATTTTCGTCATGGTTCCCCTTGCTTCGACATTATTCAGCTTAGAGTCACCGGCTTTTATTTTGCATTCTAAACCATTTCGTTTGAAGGTTCTCAAACTTGCTGCTTTTTATCCGGAGACGGAAACATTCCAAAATATGTATTTGGTTTTGATTATATTCTTTTCGCTACTAATTAATCAACCCAAAAACAGGTAGAAATATAAATTTTTTGAATCGCCCGTGCTTTAATCTTCCATTCAGGTAATTCAGAATGTTCGTTGCAAGCTTTACAACCTGATTTCCCGGGTATATTATCAGGTTAAATTTAAAAAAAGCTCAGCCGGATCTGAATTGTAACGGATAATATTCAATCTCTCATAAAACAAAGGAGGTTCATTTCATGTCAGAATACAAAATGTGGATCGGCGGAAAGTGGATTGGGGCCGAGTCAGGCAAAACTTACCCCGTCTTCAACCCTGCAAACGGGATGGAAATCGCCCAACTTCCCCTTGGCGGGAAGGCAGACGTCGATAAAGCCGTCGATGCCGCCCGAAAAGCCTTCCCAATCTGGTCTAAAAAGCCGCAGTCAGAACGCTCGCAGGTTGCCATGAAAATCGCGTCCTTACTGCGGGAAAATGCCAAAGAATTAGGCATGATTGATACCCTCGACCACGGCACTCCTGTGAAAACAGCAGCGGCGACAGTCGCAGGAAAAGCTGTTAATTTTGAATGGGCGGCCTATAATGCTCGGTCATTGATGGGTCATACTGTGCCCCAAAGTCCCAACGAGCTGGCCTATCTCCAGCACGAACCGATCGGGGTTGTTGCTCTCATCACACCCTGGAATTTCCCTCTTTCTATGATTCTTGTCAAATTGGCTCCCGCCCTTACACTGGGCAACACCTGCATCATAAAGCCGCCCAGCATAGATTCACTGGCTGCGCTCAAACTGGCGGAACTGTTGGAGAAACTGGAACTGCCGCCGGGAACAATCAATGTTATCACCGGACCCGGCAGCACCGTCGGCGAATCGCTTGCCTCCCACCGCGGTGTTGACATGGTATCATTCACGGGCAGTTGTGAAACCGGTAAGCAAATAATGGCTTTGGCCAGCCAAACTGTAAAACGCCTTCATCTCGAACTTGGCGGCAAGAACCCGGTGATTATTCTGGAAGATGCCGATATAAACACCGCCGCAAACGCGATGGCGGCACGCCAGTTCTCAAACGCCGGCCAGATTTGTGCCTGCCCGGGTAGATTTTATGTTCATGAAAAGGTCTACGATGAGTTCCTGGAAAAGTTCACCGCAGCCACCCAAAAACTGGTCGTTGGCGACCCCGGTGACGAAAAGACAGACATGGGTCCGCTGGTCAGCGCCGAACACCGCGACAGGGTGGAAGGCTACATCAGGTCGGGCTTGGATGAGGGCGCTAAGATCGTTATGGGCGGGCAAAAGCCGACAGCTTTACCAATGAAAAATGGGTATTTTGTAATGCCCATGATATTTACGAATGCCACGCAAAAAATGAAAATAGCCAGAGAAGAAATCTTTGGGCCGGTCGCTGTATTCATGGAGAAATTCAACTCCGATGCTAAGGTAATCGAAATGGCCAATGACAGCACTTTCGGACTTTGTTCGTATATCTGGACACGGGACATGGCCAGAGGTATGAGGTTTGCCAACGAGATTGCCGTGGGAACCGTCTGGTTAAGTAATGCCCTGACCCTGGCGCCGGAATTACCCTGGACGGGTTACAAGGAGAGCGGAATCGGGGAAGAAAATTCTTTATACGGCCTGCTTGAATATACCAATCTCAAGCGAGTCCATGTTGATTTGACTTTGACAAAATAACCGGATCAGAAATTGATACCGGAAGCGAAGATTACCGGTACCTTATATGCGAAGTGGGCTCCCTAAAAAGGAGCCCACTTCGCAACCTTCCAAATATTTAAACTATGAACCATATCCCAGAGACTGTTTCAAATTCTGGTCTATCCAGAATCTTGAACAGTAGAAACCTACCGCGAGAATGCCATTCCCACCCGAAATCGAGAAGGTCTGAGCATTGTAACCTTTCAACCACGGTTCGCAAACAGCAAAGTTGCTNNTGCTGGAAACCCTTGAGCGGCGGGAAAGTATAACCGAGTGTCGTGTTAAAAGCGATCTGGTCATTCGCATGGTTATGGAGCATTGTGTTCAAAGCTGCTGTGTCCATCGTCGTGATGGACAT
>PMCB01000131.1:0-5524 GCA_003153955.1 Dehalococcoidia bacterium
GGGGTCTTTGGTCCCGGCATACCAATTGGAGTTTTACCTTCACCACCCCCATGCGGATGGTCGCGAGGACTCATTGCCGAACCTCTAACAGTCGGACGCCAACCCATTAAACGTTTGCGTCCTGCCTTCCCGATGTGAACACCCTGATATTCTACATTGCCGACCTGACCGATTGTTGCGGTGCATTCCGCGCGGACAAGCCGCATTTCGCCCGAAGGTAAGCGGATGTGGACTTCCTCCCCTTCTTTTGCCAGAAGTTGAGCTGCGCCCCCGGCGCTGCGAACCAATTTCCCGCCATTCCCTTTTATTAATTCGATATTATGTATCATTGTGCCGGTAGGAATACTTTTCAACGGTAAAGTATTGCCGGGTTTAATTTCCGCGGTCTCTCCTGAAAGGATTGTATCCCCTACCTTTAATCCAACCGGTGAGATGATATACCGTTTTTCACCATCGACATAAAAAATCAAAGCAATATTTGCCGACCGGCCGGGATCATATTCAATCGCTGATACTTTGCCGGGAATCCCGACTTTATCACGTTTGAAATCGATAACCCTAAGTAATTGTTTTACTCCGCCGCCCTGGTGGCGTACGGTAACTTTACCAAGGTTGTTTCTGCCGGCGCTTTTCCTCTTGTAAAGTACAAGATTTTTTTCTGGATAACCTTTAGTAATCTCTTCGTTCGCGAGAGTACTGGCATCACGTCTACCCGGAGAAGTTGGTTTATATATCTTTATTGCCATTTGTATTCCCTCGTTTGCTATAAACTCTCAAATAAGTCTAACTTGTCGCCTTCTTTAAGAGTTACAATTGCCTTTTTCCACGGTGAAGTGACGACTAACCTTCTACCGACTCTCTTTTCCTGGCTGTGGATGGTAATGATATTGACACCGGTAACTGTCACCTTGAACGCCTCTTCCACAGCATTTTTAATCTGCATTTTGTTCGCTCGCCCACCCACCTCAAATACATATTTGCCGGTAGGTTGTAAAGCCGCATTCTTTTCGGTGATCAGGGGGCGCTTTAATATTTCATGCAGTTGCATAGTTTCCTTCTCCCGATGAACTCTCACCCCATAACTGCTCTGCTATCCGAACTGCATCTACTTCTATTAACAGAGTGTTGTGAGAGATAATATCCACAACATTTAATAAATTAGCCGGTAAAGTCTTAACCCCGGGCAAATTGCGGGCCGATTTCACCAGATTAACATTTCCAGTTCCGGTAACCACCAGAGTTGTCTTATCCGCCTGCATCGCACCAAGAATACCGACTACATTTTTAGTTTTAATTTCGTCAAGTTTTAACGATTCCAGGATTTTCATTTCTCCGTCTTCCAGTTTGGCGGAAAGAACGCATCTTAAAGCCAACCGGCGCATGCTCTTTGGCATTGCCTGATGATAATCTCTGGGATGAGGACCGAAGACAATACCGCCGCCGCGGCGCAGTGGCGATTTTATGCTGCCCGCACGGGCCGAACCGGTACCTTTTTGCTTATAGAGCTTTCTGGTGCTGCCCGAAACATTGCCGCGTGTTTTGGTGCTGGCGTTCCCCTGACGGGCATTGGCCTGCTGTCTAAGAACAGACTGATGTACTAATGCCTCGTTAAAAGGTACGCCAAATACCTTATCACTGATTTCAATGTTCTCTACCACTTCCCCCGCAAGGTTATAAACTGGAGCCTGCATTTCCCTACTTCCTCTTAGTCGACTTACTAATTAATAATAAACCATTTTTGGCGCCCGGAACCGCCCCCTGAACCAACAGAAGATTGTGTTCGGGGTCAATTTTATAGACTTTCAAACCTTTCTGAGTAACCTGTTCGTGCCCCATATGACCGGCCATGCGCAAACCTTTTAAAACCCGGCCGGGCGAAGTTGTGGCACCGATAGCACCCGGGGCGCGGTGACGGTCGGTTTGTCCGTGTGTTTTCGGGCCGCCGGAAAATCCATGGCGTTTAACAACACCGGCAAATCCTTTACCTTTTGATACACCGATAATGTTGACGAAATCACCTGACTTAAACTGATTTACATCAATTTTATCTCCGACCTTGACTTCGGCTGTGCTGTCAACACGAAACTCCCTCAATTCTTTGAGCTTTCCCAATTCTTTGAGGTGTCCCTGTTCGCCTTTACTCAATTTTTTAGCAGTGCCAAATCCAATCTGAACGGCTTCATAGCCTTCTTTAGCAACTGTTTTAATCTGAGTAACAGTGCACGGACCTGCTTCGATAACGGTTACCGCTTCCGCTTTACCGCTATCAGTGAAGACCTGGCTCATACCAATTTTTTTACCGATAATTCCTGGATTCATTACTTCCATCCCGGCGATTTAATATACTATAGCTTTATATCCAGCTCAACACCCGACGGGAGGTTAAGCTTGGTTAACGAATCTATTGTCTTCGAGGTTGTTTCCACAATATCAATCAGGCGCTTGTGAGTGCGGACTTCGAATTGCTCCTGCGAATTCTTGTCGATGAAACTGGCGCGGATTACACTGAATTTTTCGATTCGAGTGGGTAATGGTATAGGACCAACTACCACGGCGCCGGTCTGCTCAACAGTTTCCACAATCTGCTGTGCTGACTGATCTACGACCTTGTGGTCGAACCCTTTGATTTTGATACGAATTTTTTGTTTAGGCATTTTTTGTTCCTGTTTTATCTGTCAATTCTCTTAATAAAAATGCGGGCACTTCCTGATAACTATTGAACTCGATCGACTGACTGGCCCTGCCCTGGGTTTGTGACCGCAATGCGGTTGTGTAACCGAACGTTTCGGATAGGGGGATGAGCGCCGAGATAATAACCATATCGCTGCGGTTTTCAATCAGCTCGATGTGTGCGCGGCGGGATGAGATGTCCCCGATAACATCACCCATGAATTCCTTCGGGGAAACAACTTCCATTTTCATAATTGGTTCGAGAATAATGGGTTTGGCTTTATGCACGGCAGCTTTTAACCCTATCGAACCGGCCATGGTGAAGGCATTTTCGTTGGAGTCCACCTCGTGGTAACTGCCGTCGAAGACAGTAACTTTGATATCAACGATAGGATATCCGGCCAGAGCGCCGGTTTCGCAAGCGGCTTTAACGCCCTTTTCAATGGCGGGGATATAATTGCGAGGAATAGTTCCGCCTTTGATTTTCTCTACGAATTCAAAACCTGTACCGGAGGCAGCAGGCTCAACTTCAAGCCAGCAATCGCCGTATTGACCTTTACCGCCGCTTTGCCGGACAAATCTGCCTTCAGCTTCTGCTTTAGCGGTGATGGTCTCTTTGTAAGCGACGCGGGGATTACCAACATTGGCACTGACACCGAATTCACTCAACATGCGGTGAGTAATAATTTCGAGATGCAACTCGCCCATGCCGGAAATAACAATCTGCCCGGTTTCTTCATTATATTTTACTTTGAAAGTAGGATCTTCTTCGGAAAGTTTTCTCAGGGCTTCACCCATTTTGTCCTGGTCGGAACGTGATTTCGGTTCGATAGCAATGGAAATAACAGGTTCCGGAAACTTGATTGATTCCAACAGAACCGGTTTTTCAATGTTGCTTAAAGTGTCACCGGTGAAGGTATTCTTCAAGCCGAGTGTGGCCACAATAGAACCGGTATCTGCTGAGTCCAGTTCTTCACGTTTATTCGCATGCATCAGGAATAGCCGACCGATACGTTCGGTCTTGCCGCGGGTGGCATTTAACACCTGGTCACTGGCTTTGACGACACCGGAATAAACTCTGAAGTAAACCAGTCTCCCGACAAAGGGGTCGGTAACCACCTTAAAAGCTAAGGCAGTGAAAGGTTCTTCATCATTTACTTGCAGTGTAAGTTCTTGGTTATTCTTGTAATCAACGGCTTTCGTCGGCGGCATATCGGAAGGAGCCGGCAGGTAATAACCTACCGCATCCAACAAAGGCCGAACACCTCTATTTGATAAAGCGCTGCCGCACATACAGGGCACCAGCTTCGCGGAAAGTGTTGCCTTTCTGATACCTGCCCTGATTTCATCATTGGTAAATTCGTCACCGTCAAGATACCTGGAAAGCATCTGGTCATCAGATTCGGCCAGTCTTTCAATCATATTATGACGGGCTGTTTTTACTTTGGCTTCCAATTCGGCAGGAATCGGTATCTCTTCTATCTGTTTATCCCGTTCCCCATCTTTGCCGTATGCTTTATTTTCAATTAAATCGATAACGCCCTGGAAAGCAGTTTCACTGCCGATCGGCATCTGGATTGGTAAAGCCTTGGCATGCAGACGACCTTCAATCATTTCTACCGTATGTTCAAAACTGGCGCCCACGCGCTCCATTTTATTAACGAAACAAATGCGCGGTACATTGTATTTATCGGCTTGCCGCCACACCGTCTCAGACTGAGCTTCAACACCCTGCACGGCATCAAATAATACGACACCGCCGTCCAGAACGCGTAGACATCTTTCTACTTCAGCGGTAAAATCCACATGACCGGGCGTATCGATGATATTGATACGGTATTCTTTCCACTGGCAGGTAATAGCGGCGGAGGTGATAGTGATACCGCGGGCCCGCTCTTCTTCCATCCAGTCGGTCACGGTGGTACCTTCATCGACACCGCCTTTTTTATAGGTGATGCCGGTGTAATATAACACGCTTTCGGTGAGGGTTGTTTTCCCTGCATCGATGTGCGCGATGATACCTATATTTCTCAATCTTTCGAGAGGAAAACTTCGGGGCATAGTATTATCCTTTAACGTAACTGGCGGATTAATGTTAGGTTCTCCTTAAATTACCACCGGTAATGTGCAAATGCGCGGTTGGCATCGGCCATCTTGTGCGTATCTTCACGCTTTTTCGCTGCGTTTCCCTGGCCCTTGGCAGCGTCACTCATCTCAGCGGCTAATTTTTCCGCCATCGATTTTCCACTTCTGGCCCGGGCTGCGTCAACCAGCCATCTGAGAGCCAGCGACATTCCAACCTGAGGCGGCACCTCAACCGGGACCTGGTAAGTTGCACCACCGACGCGGCGGGACTTTACTTTTAATTGCGGGGTAATATTTTTGATGGCAGATTCCATATCTGTAATGGGATCTTTAGAACCCTGTTTTCCCATCAAATCCATAGCCCCGTAAACTATTTCTTCTGCGCGGCTTTTCTTGCCACGCTTCATAATTCTATTCATTAATTTAGAAACTGTTAAGCTCTGATATTTTGCATCAGGCATTACTTCATTTCTTTTAATCATACGAGCGCGTCGTGCCATGTTTCCTCCTAGGTAGTTTCCGCCCCGGCTTTAGGCCGTTTGTTACCATATTTACTGCGACCTCTGCGCCGTTTGCCAACACCGGTGGTATCAAGCGCACCACGGATGATGTGGTAACGAACACCCGGCAGGTCCTTGACCCTACCGCCGCGAACCAGTACAACCGAGTGTTCCTGAAGTTCATGACCTTCACCCGGGATATATGCGGTGACTTCCATCTGATTGGTTAAACGTACCCTGGCGATCTTCCGCAGTGCCGAGTTAGGTTT
>PMCB01000131.1:5583-29950 GCA_003153955.1 Dehalococcoidia bacterium
AGCCTCAGCTCATCCTTCAACATTTAATGTTTTGGTGAACTTAGCGTTACGCTGTGCTATTGTCCTGACTGAAAGGTGAGCACAAATAGTTATAGTATCACAGTGATTGGCGGCCTGTCAACAACCAGTCTCACCGGTTTTGAAAGGGCTTATTATTATAACCACATACCATGGCCCGCAGTCAAATAAAAGCAAGCGCTTTACCCCTGTTCCCAATAATGAGCAGCTTCCGAAAGAAGCCCTTTATAATATTATTTTTTGTTTGTGTGAGACGGATTACCAATCCCGAAAGAATACGAGCCGGACCCCACGCTAAAGGATAGAAAACCATTTTCCCGTTTCCCGGCTTTTATACCGGAAACACCGGGGACAAAAGAATCATTTTGAAATATTATTCTGCCGTTTTCTTTCACAACCGGATTTGGTAATCCCCGCATAGGCAAGAAGATATTCCCTTCACTGTTGACAGGCAAAGTCACATCCAGTACCAGCGCATCCGCCTCTTTCCGCCAGCTCGAAGATATTAATCCCCGGACGGTATCAACCGACCCGCCGGCATATTTGAGGTCATCCGGGATATAGGGTTTAATCACGACCTTTCTAAAACCGCTGGCAGCATAATCCAGACTGATGCCGGCCAGAACCCTGTAAAACCAGGCATCCACACTCCCGAACATGATATGATTATGCGAATTCATCCCTCCGCCGGCCATATATTCCCACCTTTCCCACAGGGTAGTGGCGCCCTCTTTGATCATGTAGCCCCAACCGGGATAGGTGGTTTGCGTCGCCACTTTATAAGCCAGGTCGGGACGCCCGTATCGGGTAAGGGTATCTAATATATATCTGGTACCGAGTATCCCGGTGTTCAGGTGACAATCATTGGTGATTTCTACGTTTTCGAAAAGGTTCTGTAAAACCGCAGCTTTTTTATTTTCCGGTACCATCTCCATATAAAGCGGTAAAACGTTTGGGGTTTGTGTGTATAAGACTCTTTTCCGATAGCCTTTTTTGTCGTAGTCGGGACACAAATCGAAATTCAGCAAGGTATTAACCACTTTTGAGTTATAACTATAATAGTCTTCTTCCAAAAACTCCCGGTTGAACGCCTTTTCAATCTTTTGAGACAATTTGGCATATTTTTCAGCATCGGCCGATTTTCCCAAAACCAGGGCAATCTTTGACAGGGTCACTGCATCGTGGAAATAACACCACGATGAAACTAATTCTCCCGGTGTTTCTAACGACCTGAATTTATTCGGCGGGCACCAATCGCCGTATTTGCTGAACCTGACAAGATGGTCGGAACTAATCGAGCTTAAATAATCAACCCAACCTTTGATCAAGCAGTAATTCTCTTCAAGAATCCGCTCGTCGTCATAGTACAAATAAAGGTTCCAGGGGATGACAACACAAGCGGTACCCCACGGCGGGTCTGCCGGATAACGCTGCCAGTAAGGAGGGGCCACATCGGAAATGCTGCCGTCTTTTTTTTGCGATTCCCTGATGTCCCGCAGCCACTTGGTGTAGAACGCAGCCATATCAAAATTAAAGATCGATTCTTCAACGATCAATTGTGCGTCGCCCAGCCAACCCATTCTTTCATTGCGCTGGGGGCAATCGGTGGGGATGCTCATTAAATTACTCAGCTGGGTCCACAGGATATTTTGATGAATGCTGTTAATCAACTCGTTCGAGCACTGGAACCCGCCGACAGGATTGACCGTAGAATGCACCACGATGCCCTGAACGGTCTCGAGATTCGGGATTCCAGGATAACCTGTAACTTCGATAAAACGGAAGCCGTGGTACGTAAACCGCGGCTCGTAGACTTCAACCCCTTCGCCTTTTAAGATGTAGCTGTCGGTGACTTTGGCAGTCCGGTTCGGAATCACGTTGAGGGTGCCATCGGAATTCAGCAATTCGGCAAACCGCAGCGTTACCACGGTATCGCGCTGTCCGCTGACCTTAAGTCTAACCCAACCTGTGAAGTTTTGCCCGAAATCATAAACAAACACATTTGCCTTGGGATTAGAGATAGTTAACGGCTGAATGGTTTTATTTATCTTGATCGGGGGACAAGTGCCCTGAGACATTAACTCCCCGCCAGGCGGCGGAAGTAAACCTGCTTTTTCCCAAGGCGCATCATCATAGCCAAAACTGTCCCAACCGGATTTTTCCAATCTGGCATCGTACACTTCGCCGTCATAGATATCGTTTGTTACTATTGGGCCTTTGGAAACCTTCCAGGTTTCATCAGTAACTAGTTTCAGATGGCTGCCGTCATCAAGCTGAATTTCCAGCTGTAAAATAACCTTGGGAACAGCGTTCCGATAAATTTTGAGCCGGTCTTTAGCTCCCGGCGTACCCGACCAATCCTGGGCGTACCGGCCGTTACCCAACATGATGCCGGCAGCATTTTCGCCTTTTTGTAACAAACCGGTGATATCAAAAGAAGAATATAATGCTATTTTTTCATAATCGGTCAGCCCCGGGTCGAGCTGATGGTCGCCGACTTTCTGCCCGTTAATTCTCAGTTCATACCAACCTAAACCGCAGATATGAGCCCGGGCCGCCTTGACATTTTCTCCGATGACAAATTTATGGCGGAGCAGGTCGCCGCCGCCGATCCAAACTCCGTTCCAGTCTTTCCGCGACAACAGTCCAATCTCGAAAACAGCCGTGTCACTGAAGGCGCTCATTTGCCCGGAATCGTCCCACCATTTTATTTTCCAGTAGTAGCGGGCTTTGCTCTCCAGCGGTTTGCCGCGATATTCCACATTTACGGATTTATCAGACTTTATTTTCTTACTATCCCAAATATCGCCTTTATCATTAAGCAGAAATTCAGGAGCACGGGCAACTAAAATCCGGTAAGCCGACTGGAGACGGGCGCGTTCGGAATGCTTTAAAATCCACGAAAACCGGGGACGTACCACATCGACCCCGATAGGATCGACCGCGTATTCACAGAGCAAATCAGTTGGTTTTTGAATTCCCGGCATTTCTTGTTCCCGATGTGAGCACATATCAGTAACCTCCAGGTGTATTCCATCTACCTTGTCGTTATGTTAACTCCAGGGCGAGCGGGAAGTACCGGGGACAAACAGTAAACCCATGGCGAAATGAATTCACCATGGGTTTTGATAAACATGCAACTTAATTTTTATGAACCTGCAATATTGACTTGGGTCGCAGAAATATTGTCGGAGGTATCACCATCAGGTTGGTCTGAATGGGTGATTTTGGCCGTGGAAGTAATTTTCTGCGTCGCAGTCCCGGTGTTGACGGTTACTTTTAACGTCAGTGTCGCTGTAGCACCGTTGGCAACACTACCGATATTCCATATCCCCGTAGCGGCATTATAAGTGCCCTGGTCCGCGACACTTGAGAGATAAGTCAAACCCGCCGGTACGATATCAGTGACAATGATGCCGGTGTCATCCAGCGGACCGTTGTTGGTCAAAGTAATGGTAAAAGTAACCGTAGCCCCAACGCTCGGGGAGATATTATCCTCACCGTTCGATAATGCCAGGTCCGAACCATTCACCTTTAGGACTGCGGTAGCATCGTTATTATTCAGATTGCTATCCGGCTGGTCGGCGTAAGCCATTACTACCAAATTATCTATCTCCAGGGCACCGGTCCCGTTATCAACACTGGCAGTGACTGTCAATTTTGCTGAAGCTCCATTAGCGACATTACCCACGGTCCAATTTCCGGATTTAGAATCGTAGCTACCCTGATTGGTGCTGCTCGAAACATAGGTTACTCCCTGGGGTAAAGCATCATAAACAACCACGCCGGTGGCATCGGCCGGACCGTCGTTGGTTAGATTGATTGTGTAGTTGATATTTCCCTGCTGGTTAGGCGCTGCATTGTCCACCGTGTTGGTAATCGTCAAATCGGCGCTTTGCACTGTGAAGGAGGCGTTAGCGGTCTGTTTGGGCATCTCATTGTCCGTCTGGTCGACCTTGGATACCCTTACCATATTGTCCAGTATTGTCACACCCGCGCGCTTGGCGACGGTCGCCGTAATGGTTAATTTGGCGCTTGCCCCGGTATTCAGATTACCGACGGTCCAAATCGTGGAACTGTTATCGTAACTGCCTTTATCGGCGCTGCTGGAAACATAGGTTATTCCAACCGGCCAATCATCAGTTACCATCAAGTCGGTAGCATTGATAGAACCTGTGTTCGTGATATTAATAGTATAAGTAACAGTGTCGCCCACATTCGCGGTCGTTTTATCCACCGAATTGGTGACACTGAAGGCAGCACTCTTTGTTCCGCATCCGGAAAAAACAAACGGCAGCACCAGCAAAATAACAAGAAACAAAATGCCGATGCCTTTCTTTATGGTATTCTTCATCAATTTCTCCTGCATCTTTCCGTATCGGTTAACGATGCCCCCAATAACACTTTTCTTATTTTAAACTATTTTGCGGTTTA
Organism: Dehalococcoidia bacterium; assembly: GCA_003153955.1. Lineage (GTDB taxonomy): Bacteria > Chloroflexota > Dehalococcoidia > Dehalococcoidales > Fen-1064 > Fen-1064. The sequence goes on from PMCB01000131.1 coordinate 10,036, forward strand.
GCGCATCAAAATGTAAAGGAAAGCTACTTTGAAAACATTTTAGGATTAGGGGTTTGACATTTTCGTATAGCAATCTCACCAACCTGTATTTTATTGAACGCATGTAGTAATATAACTATTATCGAAAAGACCGATATCATCAAAGAAAATTTATTATGGCAGGAATGGCGGGATATCCTTCTTGCCGAATATAACGGCAGGCTGGCGGCCATCGGAGCCAAAGGTTTTGGAACGATTACCGATAAAAAAGCCTTTACTGCGATGTTCTTGCGGATAAAAGGTTTTCCGGTCTCTGTCACTGATATTCTTCAGGAATCTATCCGGATTATCAAAGGACAGGCTGCTTCCCCTTCGCTAAAAGAATATGATGCCATCGCGATGCTGGGCCACCGTATCGGGATGCTGGAAAACAGCACCGGGATAAAACAGTATCTGCAGGATATAGAGCTGTCCCTCAGACCAGATGGCGGGTTGTTATTCACCTCGATCGCCATTAACCAGAATCCCGTTTCGCCAAACAGTCCAACCACTGTTTTTCACAATTTACAGATTCAGCAGGTTTATTTGATTGGGCCGTTCTTTGCCCTGCTGCGCGTCAAAGCGGAAGCTTTGCAAAAACAGGGTGTGGCAGCCAACTGGCAATGTGAATTCATCTATCGGCATGATGAAAATAATTACGCCGCGCGACTCAGCCCGTTTCAATCCGGATAAACAAAGCTATAACCCCGTACCCTCGTCCACACCCAAGATAATATTCATGTTCTGCACGGCCGCCCCGGAAGCTCCCTTACCCAGGTTATCAAAACGCGCGGAAAGTAAAATCCGCTCATCATTACCAAAGACGAATATTTCCAGATTATTAGTCCCGTTGCAGTCTGTGAAAGTCATGTAACCGTTTTTCAGGTAATCATCCGCTGGATAAGGCATCACTTTAATGAACTGCTCTCCGGTATAATAATCCGCCAGCACGGCCCGCATCTCGGCGGCAGTGAGTTTTTTCTGCAGGTTTGGCACTACTAATGGAATCGAGATTATTTCGCCGTTGTAAACATTTACTACTGTCGGGGCGAAAATGGGCGCATGCGCCAAACCGGTGATTTTGGTCATCTCCGGGATATGCTTGTGATTTAACGCCAGCGAATAAGGACGCGGGTTTTTAATATAGTCCGGCACATTCTCGCCCTGGTAATCTGCAATCATCGCTTTCCCGCCGCCGCTGTAACCGGCGGTGGTATGGCAAGTCACCGGATAATCCGGACTGACAATACCCCTGGCTACCAGCGGATAAAGCATCGCAATAAAACCGGTGGCATGACAACCGGGGACTGAAATTCTTTTGGAATTTTTAATTAAATTCCGCTGTTCTTTTTTTAGCTCCGGCAGTCCGTAGACCCACCCTTCGGCGACGCGGTGGGCGGTAGAACCGTCAATCACGCAAACCAATTTGTTTTTAATCAGACCGACGGATTGGCGCGCAGCATCATCCGGCAGGCAAAGAAACACGATATCCGCCTCGTTCAGCAGCTTTTCTTTAGTCGTTAAATCCTTGCGGTCAGCTCCGGTAATTTCTATCACTTCAATATCTTTACGGCCGCTCAACCGCTCGTTTATTTTCAGACCGGTCGTGCCGTGCTGCCCGTCAATAAATACCGTTTTTTTCATGGCGAAGTCCTCTTGTCCCACCGAATATTGGTTCTGCCGCAAAGGAATTCAATGGAAATTCTAATATAATACAACCTCCTTGTCGTTTGCAACAAAACTTTGTAGCTATGCCGATGAGGTCATTACTGTACTAACGTTAATGACAAGCAGGGCCTGATTGGACTTATTCATAGTTACTTCCCGTGCCGATGTTTATCCTGGATAAACTCGATGGGCGCACCGTTCTCTTCGATAAATGCGACCAGGACACCTTCCGACGGGCCGTTTGGTTCGATGATTATTTTTTTACCTTTGATTGCTTCGACCACATCATCAACTTCAAACGCGACGTGCGGTATAGTTTTCACAATTTCTGGGAGCCTGCATTCGGGTTCGTAGCGCATCCATTCGATATGGTAGTTACTTTCCTCATAGCCGCTGACCCAGACATGAAGCCATTCCAGATATCTTTCCCCGGGCATTTTTTTGGTAGTGGGGATTCCCAGATGATGATATTTTAGCATGATATTATCATAATACCACAGTCATTTGATATTAAAACAATAATCATTCGCATAAAACAAAATATTGCTATCCCACGTCCACTGAAGTGCGGGATATTAACACCCAGGTAAAGATGAAGAAGGGTCAGAACTACAAAAGAATACATTCAAAGCGTTAACGGGTAATGTTCACCATTGATTCTATTTAGTAGAATATACTCTAATCATGTTAAAATAGATGAACTAAATTAAATAGAGATTGATTCTTATATCAATATATATTATCGTTAGCCTGTACTCAATACATATTTTCGGGAAACAGGAACCGTGTAATGGTTGGCGTTCATCTGAAAAGATGGGCATCAAACGTAAAATAAGGCCCGGTGTTTCGATCGTACGAATTGGAGTAGAATAAAGGATTGTTAAGTCCCTGAGAATAAATGCACTTCGTACGGGACTGTTAATAAACCAGATGCAAAATCAACCGGAAAAGGAACAGCCAGTTACCGGGAAATTGCTCAGAAATTTCAATCGTATAGGCAATATGTCCTCAGATATTTAACCAATTTTCTGGGAGTTAATTATCTGTGGTATCTGATTTTTTTCATTATTGTGCTGGGCCTCTTTGTTTTTTCACCTTATTTAGGTTCTTTGATCGGTTTGAAAACACTTTGGGGATGGAATTCCCCTTATTATGAATCGGTTTATCGTTTTATCTACCAGGTGTGTATCGCGATTGTCGCATGGAGATTCGGGATGCGCAATGGAATTATCGCCTGTGCGGTACTTATCGCAGTAATCTACTTGCCGTTTGTAACGGGTTTGCATCATGGATTTCTTCTGATTGACGTCGGTCTGATACTGCTCGGCCTGGTGATTAGCGCAGTGCTCGGTCGGCAAGGCGACATGGCCAGGCAACTCTTCAAATCGACATCGGAATTACAGCAGCAGACGAAGCATCTGAAATTGGAAATAACCGAACGTATGAAAGCCGAGAAAGAGATCCGGTCTCTTTCTATCGGGGCCATCGAAACGCTTGTTTTCGCCCTTGAAGCGAAGGACAAATATTCAGCGGGACACTCACGCAGGGTGACTTTTTTTGCCACGGCTATCGGGAATAAACTAAATCTATCTGACCAGGATATGGAAGACCTGCGCTATGGCAGTTTACTTCATGACGTCGGCAAGATTGCCGTCGACCAGCCTGTCCAGAACAAAATTACCAGACTCACCCCGAATGAATATGCCCACATCATGGGTCACGTCCAGGCCGGAGCCGATATTGTGAAACCTGTCGTGAACAGCAAAGTAGTGGGGCTAATTGAACATCACCATGACCGGTATGACGGCGGGAACCAACAACAGTCGGTTACGGGAATAAACATCCCTTTGGGAGCCCGCATCATTGCGGTAGCCGACGCGTTTGACGCGATGACTTCAAACCGCCCTTACCGTTCGGCAATGTCCACCGGACAGGCAGTCAAAGAAATCCGGAATTTTACAGGTACCCAATTTGACCCGGCAGTGGTTGACGCGTTTCTGAAAATACCGCCGGACGAAATTAATGCCATACTTGAAAACAAAAATGAGAATTAGCCGCTGACTCCGCTTATCCGGCTAATCACCATCCGGTATTAAAACACAGGATAGATATATTCATCATCTCGCGGCGAACTTTACCCCGCTCATTTTTACACAGTAAATGTGCCCCTTTTAATCGGGCTTGACCGGGACGCGCAACCCATGATAACCTTATGGCAAATTCTGCCGTAAGAGTCGATCATTGAACAAAAATCATTTAAAAATACTAAAATATCTGGCTGAAAGTAAAAACTACGGGCAAGGTCCGGATCATGCTCGGCAGGTCAGTAAACTTGCTTTACGCATCTATGACGAATTGGTCAGGCTTAAACTGATGAAAGCCGGTACTGAAGACAGGTTAATCTTAGAAGCTGCCGCCGTTCTGCATGACATCGGCCATCCGCAACAGCCCCATCATGAAGTCGGTTTTGATTTTTTGGCGGATGAAATTCCGCGGCTCACTTCCAATGAGCCCATCTCCAAAGAAGCACTTTCTACCCTCTTGGTTTCTGTCCTATGGCACAATGAAAGGAGTTATCTCAAACGCGGTTCCATTGAAATTCCGGACCGCGATCATGCTGAAAAAATAGCTGCTATTATTCGCGTCGCCGATGGACTTGATTTGATATCACATCCCCCAATCGACGGGGTCGCATTATCTGTTAAAGACCGGGAGTTACGATTTGAAATAATATCGAAACATCCCATCGATTTACAGATAGCCCGGGCCAAATCTAAATCTGATTTAATGAAAAGCGCATTTGCTTTGCAGGATATCATCTTCGAACCCGCGGAAAAGAAGGTTGCTAATCGCTGAGCTATCGCGATTAAAAGTCCCATATCGAGCTCCGGACACCGTCCCCCCTGCGCGTTTGAAAACCTCGTAATCCACCTAAAGTACTATTCCTATATGACCCTAATGGGCTGATATTCTTAACAAATTATTAACGGCTTACACTCCTCACATGGTAACTAAAGTACTAACCTCTTGCAATCCAAGAGTGTTGATATTCATCAACTTGTTATTAATAATTAAGCGCTTCGATATTTTAGTCCCCTTCTTAGACTTCAGCAGTGACGATAGCTATCTGCGGCTTGAATTACGATAGGCCGAAATAGATAAAAGGGAATCACCGTAAAACATAATACCTGATATCGGGAACGGCGGCTAAGAGGAATAAGACTAAGCAAATGACAAAAAGAGAAACGAATAATAAACCTGCCGGTAAATCTGCAGTTTCAGAACAACCCGCCCATGAAAACGCTGTGGTTGCAGCCGAACATCCGGCCGAAAAGGAACTGCGCCAGCTTGTCGATGAAAAACGGTATAAGGCCGTTTTCGAATCTGCCGGTGATATTATGATGCTCTTTGATAAAAAAGGCAAAATTATTGATGTCAACGGCAAATCGTTAGACATTAACGGCTATTCGAAGGAAGAGGTTGTCGGCAAAGACATCAGGGTATTATCCAAAATATTAACCAAAAAAAGTATGGCCAGGGTAGTCACTAATTTACTGAAACGCATGGCCGGTTTCGAAGTTCCACCTTACGAAATAGACTTAATTAAGAAAACAGGGGAACTGTTAACCTTCGAAATAAGCGCCCAACCGCTGCGAAAAGGCGGCAAGATAATCGGTGATTTAGGAATTCTGCGGGATGTGACGGAGCGCAAACGGGCTGATCAAGAGATTCTGCAGAAGTCATCCGATATCAATCTGATCAATATCATCAACGAAGCTGCAAATCAGGGGAAAGCCTTTGAAGAAATATTGCATCTGGTATCCAGGGAAACACAGAAACTATTTGGCGGGAATGTACAAATCGTCTATCTGCTCAGTAAAGTTAAAAAATACCTGTCAATGGATAATCTAAACTTGCCGCTCAGAATGGCGCATGGTATCGAGAGGCTCATCGGGGGGAAAATACCCGAAATAAAAATTAAACTTAAACCGGGAGGTGTCTACACAGATATACTGAGCAAAGGGGAAGCTGTCTTGACCAACGACCATGACGTGATGCTGAATATGGCGCGGGAATGTTTTGAGGATAATACTCTGAAGATCCTTGTCGCTACCGCTATAAAAATTCTCGGAGTGAATTCAACCATCAGTGTACCCCTTAAGTCTGACAGCGAGATCATCGGCTTACTGGGTATCGGCAGGCATGAAGCTTTTACCGAATCGGACATGAAACGGATTGAAACCATTGCCGGACAACTTGTCAGCATCATCAAGCGCATGCGGACCGAAAAACAATTGGAAGAAAGCGAAGATAATTTAAGGACCTATCTGGAAAATGCTCCGGACGGCGTGTACCTGAGCGATTTGAACGGCAAGTTTCTTTATGTCAACAAAAAAACCGAGGGGATCCTCGGCTACAGTAAAGAAGAGCTCGTCGATAATAATTATTTCAAATTGAATATCCTTTCGGAGCAATATTCTAAAACAGTGTCCCCGTTATTTAGCATCTAATGCGACCGGCAGAAACACAGGGCCAGACGAATTTGAACTTATCCGAAAAGATAAAAGCCATATTTGGGTGGAAATAAACACTGCTCCGATAAAACAAAAAGACAATAATGTCGTTATCGGTTTTATGCGTAATATCAGCGAGCGCAAACAGGCGGAACAACTCTACCACAACCTGGCAGACAGTTCACCGGTGGGAGTGTATATTATCCAAAACAGGCGGTTTGTCTTTACTAATCCCGTTTTTCAGCATGTCTCAGGTTACACCGATGAGGAGTTGTTGAAGATTCAACCGGTTTTCCTTGTCTACCCGGAAGACCGGGAAACAGTCAGACAGAATGCGGCGGAAATGCTGAAAGGAAAACGCAACCAACCTTACGAAGTAAGATTAGTCACTAAAAACGGGGAAATCCGGTGGGGTCTCGAAAGAATGACCTCGATTACCTATGAAGGGAAACGGGCCGCTGTTGGCAATTTTATGGATATAACGGAACGGAAGCTGGCAGAAGATAAACTGGAACAGGCAGCTCAGGAATGGCGAGCAACTTTTGATTCCATCACCGATATCATTATTATTCAGGATAAAGATAACCGGATAACGAGAGTGAATAAAGCTGCAGCCGATTCACTGAATACAACGCCTAAAGCACTCCTGGGAAGATTGTGCCAGGAAGCGATGCATGATACTCAGGAGCCTCCCGTCAAATGCCCCCATATAGAAACATTAAACACCGGGAAGCCGGCGGAATCGGAAATCTTTAATTCAAAACTGGAGGCTTACTTTCATGAAGTTACCTCCCCTATCTTTAACGAAAAGGGGGAAGTCAACGGTTCGATCATGGTAGCCAGAGACGTGACCAAACAAAAACGCATGGAAGAACAGCTCATCGTCACCGACCGCCTGGCATCGATCGGAGAATTGTCTTCAGGAATTGCGCACGAATTAAATAATCCGTTAACCAGCGTTATCGGCTTTTCACAACTGTTGATGGAAGGCGACGTCCCTGAAAATATGAGGGAAAATCTTGCGACAATTTACGACGAAGCGCAGCGTGCCGCCGTTATCGTCAAAAATTTGCTGACCTTCGCCAGAAAGCATGCGCCGGTCAAACAAATGAGTCAAGTCAATACAGTTGTCGAAGGAGTGCTAAAACTGCGCTCCTATGAGCAAAAAGTAAACAACATCGAGGTAGAAAAACATCTGGCGGTTAATCTCCCGGAAATAATGATGGATTCTTTCCAGATGCAGCAGGTCTTTCTAAATATTATTATTAACGCTGAATTTGCGATGCTGGAAGCACATCAGAAAGGCAAGTTAACCGTCACTACNNCGATGATGGGCCCGGGATTTCCGAGGCAAATCTGAAACGGATATTTGACCCGTTTTTCACGACTAAAGAAGTCGGAAAAGGCACAGGACTCGGCCTCAGCATCTGTCATGGGATTGTCACCGAACACGGCGGCCAGATTTATGCAAAAAGCGAAATCGGGCAGGGAGCTACATTTATTGTGGAACTACCGCTTGACGCACATTAGTGTAAACCGAGGGCATTGAAATAATCAGAACTTTGTGAAAATACATAAAGAAGGGTTAAATATGGCCAACCACGATTATAAAATTCTGATAGTTGATGATGAGACCGCTATCAGGCGGCTCCTTCGTCAGAAACTTTCAAAAGAAGAGTATCAGTGTGAAGAGGCCGGCAGTTCGGATGAAGCCCTGGAAAAATTGAAAACTTTTCCAGCTAACCTGATAATGCTGGATATGAAAATGCCCGGCAAGTCTGGAATGGAACTGTTGCCGGAATTAAAGACCGCCTTCCCCGATACAGCTGTAATTATGGCTACCGCCGTGGCGGAAGCCGACCTTGCGATCCAATGCATGAAGCTGGGCGCTGATGATTATATTACCAAACCGTTTAACCTTGACGAAATAACCTCTAACATAGAGAAAACTCTAGATAAAAAAATGCTCGAACTCAAGATCAGGGATTACCAGGACCAATTGCAGCAGAAAGTGGAACAGCAGACCAAAGAAATCCGCCGGCTTTTTCTCGGTTCTATCGAATCGCTGGTTTTTGCCCTCGAAGCCAAGGATAAATACACCGCCGGACACTCGCGGCGGGTAACCGAAATCGCGTTAACTATCGGGCAGCAGCTCGAATTATCTAAAGATGATTTAGACGACCTGCGGTGGGGAAGCCTGCTGCATGATGTCGGGAAAATTGCGGTGGACCACTTTATTCAGAACAAACTGGGGAAACTGACCACCGAGGAATACGAACACGTGATGATTCATACGCAGGTCGGCGCCGGCATCGTGAGACCGGTGGTAAATGAAAAAGTAGTGGCGATCGTCGAACATCACCACGACCATTTTGACGGCTCCGGATTGCATCAGGTAATCGCCGGACTGGATATACCTTTAGGCGCCAGAATTCTGGCAGTCGCCGATGCTTTCGATGCCATGACATCCGACCGTCCTTATCGGCAGGCAATTCCGGAAAAAGAAGCCTGGCGGGAAATCAGAAGATGTTCCGGAACTCAATTCGATCCGTTAATCGTTACCGCTTTTCTGAAAACAGCGCCTTCCGGTATCCTGGGGAAAGATAAAGCCGCGGTAAAATAGTAAACTTTCTTTTACATATTTTGCCGATATTTTCCTTTGGTCCTCGTAAAAAACTTTTTGAATCTTTTTCAACGTTCCTGCTTTTGCACACCCAAACAAATACACATATTTCCGCTGACAGGAAAAGCATGGTTGCTATTTAGTACCTGATTATTGGAATATTAAGGGAAGGGTCGCGGTTTTTAAAAGGAGTATTGTTTAGATGGTTAAACATGTTGTAATGTGGAAACTCAAAGATTTCGCCGAAGGAGCAGGTAAAAAGGCAAATGCCCTGAAAATCAAATCAAGTCTTGAGGGACTTAAGTCCAAAATACAGGAAATCAAATTTCTTGAGGTTGGCGTGAGCATCAGCGATGCCCCGGATTTCTACGATATGGTGTTGATTTCAGAGTTCAAAGACATGCGCGACATGGAATCTTATCGGAATCATCCCGAACATGTCAAAGCGGCCGAATTCATCGGTAAAGTCCAGTTCGAAAGGAAAGTGGTGGATTATACTGTTTAGAATAGGTCGGAACGGGCACCGGATATCGGCTAACGTTTATTCAGCACGTCCTTTAATTGAATCTCCGGTTGGTGGTAGCGGGGATATTTCTCCGTATTTTTGCCATATTGGATAGCTTCCTGCGGACACCACTCCAGGCATGCGTAGCACTGCTCGCATTTGTAGTTCCAAACCGGTTTGCCGTCGGTGAGCGAGATGTTTTGCGCCGGGCAGACCTTGGCGCAGATACCGCATTTATTGCATTTTTTATCGGTTTTGAAGCTACGGTCCATTTTCGCCAGATTGGGTGTCGCAAGGTGATAAACAGCAGTAAATATTATTCTCTGCCACAGCCGACCTGTCTCTACCGACTTTGTTTCTCTGTTTTTAACGACGGCACTGATTTGAGTGATTTTCTGTCTGGCGACGTCAAAACATTGCTGCTGGTGTTCCATTGTGCCGGGGTCGCCCCACGGAACGTAGTTGGAAGGCATCTTAATATCAAAACCGGAATTGAGCATGAGATTTTTCTTTTTCAAAACACTCTTGAGTTGTACCAGTGTATTCGCAATCTGACCGGCATTTACCCCGAGGGCGAACACATATTTGGGCTGTAATGACTTCAGTTCGTCTGTAAATTTCAATACGGGCGGCGGCACGCCCCACATGTGCACCGGAAAAACCAGTCCGGCTGCTTCTAACCCGGGTTCGATTTTACCGGTATAATATCCGGAAATGGCGATTAATTCGGTATCACCCAGTTCTTTCGCCAGCAACCGGGCTGCCCATAAAGAGTTACCGGAACCTGTGTAGTAAAAAATCGCTTTTCTCATAAAACGCATTCCCCATGATTATTTTTGCAGCGATTGCAGGGCTGTAAACAGTTTTGATTTTTCTGCCCGCCCGAAAAATTCAATGTCGGCTTGCAGCACTTTTTCCAGCGCGGCCGTAATGATATCACAACCGGCTTGGGTAATTTCCAGCACATTAGCCCGGGTGTCGGCTGGATGCGGTTTACGGGTAATATATTTCGCTTTTTCCAGCGCACGGACAACCTTCGATGTCAGCATCTGGTTGCTTTTAGTGTAACCAGCCAGACATGATTGGGTGATTTCCCGCTCTGTGTAACAGAGCCACGCCAGCGAGACCAGATGTAGATATTGGGACTGATTGAGATCAAATTCCGCGAGTATGGCGTTAATCTTTTTCTCCCAGGTATTGTTGACCTGCCACAAACGGAAGGTGGTATAGTTTTCCGGATTTGGATAATTAATTGTGTTCATAATTACTAAACAAGATTATATTAAACATGGTTAGTATATGTCAAGAGCAGTAAGATCTTGTCCTGTAAATAGAGAACGATTGAAAAAATAAAAAATTAACCAATTAGAAATTATTTGGAATTTCTCGCTTCGCTATTGGAATTTTGGTGGTGTGGTCTGTTGAGGGAGAAGGAAAATATGGTGGAGCTGAGGGGGGTCGAACCCCTTACCTATTCAATGCCATTGAATCGCTCTCCCAGTTGAGCTACAGCCCCAATTCACAACTTTACCAGAATATCCCATAAAAAGGCAAGCCCCTCTTAAAAATTGAAGGGGCAAGTTACATTTTTCAAATAACCTGCCCCTTTTGTTTATTCTGGACCCTTGAAAAAGGGTATTAACTTTATTTTTTCTTTTTCGTAAAAGTCAGGCCGTCATCGCCGCTGTCAACCACGATTGTATCGCCTTCTTTAAATTCACCGCCCAGCACTTTTACCGCCAGCGGATTCTCGACATATTTCTCCAGCGCGCGGCGCAGCGGCCGGGCGCCGTAAACCGGGTCATAACCCTCGTTCGCCAGCCATGATTTGGCTTTTTCAGTGATTTCCACGCTTAATTTACGCTCGGCCAGCCGTTTCTGCAAATCTTTGGCCAGCAGGTCAACCACCTGACGCAGCTGTTCTTCATTCAGTTCATGGAAAACGATAATTTCGTCCAGCCGGTTGAGGAATTCAGGACGGAAAGTCTTCTTGACCTCGATCATGACCTTCTCTTTCATTTCCTCATAATTGGTTCTCTGCGCTTTGGCCTGGTCTTTTTTCGTGGAGAAACCCATCGCGGATTCGCGTTTGATGAGTTCCACGCCGGCATTACTCGTCATGATAATAACAGTATTTTTAAAATCTACCGTCCTGCCGTGACCGTCGGTCATTCGGCCGTCGTCCAGCACCTGGAGCAAACTGTTAAACACTTCCGGGTTCGCCTTTTCAATTTCATCGAGTAAAATCACGCGGTACGGACGACGTCTGACCGCTTCGGTCAGTTGGCCGCCCTCGTCATAACCGACATAACCCGGCGGTGACCCTATTAACCGGGAAACGGTATGCTTTTCCTGATATTCAGACATATCGAGTCGTATCATTGCGTTCTCATCGTCGAATAGGAACCAGGCCAACGTCCGCGCCAGTTCCGTCTTACCGACTCCGGTCGGCCCCAGGAACAGGAAACTGCCGATGGGCCGTTTCGGGTCTTTCAGACCGGAGCGGCTGCGGCGGATTGCTTGGGAGATCGCCTTGACGGCTTCCTCCTGATCGATGAGTCTTTCATGGATACGGTCTTCCATCTGAAGAAGTTTTTCGGATTCGCCTTCCAGCATTTGAGAGACCGGGATCCCCGTCCAGTTGGAAACCAGTTGCGCGATTTGTTCTTCGGTAACCTCGCCGCTGATTTTTGCTTTCTTCAACCATTTGTTTTTAGCGGTATTATACTCGTCTTCCACACGCAGATATTCCGCTCGCAATTTTGCAGCGTCTTCGTATGCCTGACGTTGGGATGCGGCTTCTTCTTCGTTTTTGAGTTGATTTACTTTCTTTTCCAGTTCTTTGACCTCTGCCGGTGCGCTTTCAGTATCCATCCTCAGTTTACTGGCGGCTTCATCGATTAAATCAATCGCTTTATCCGGCAGGAACCGGTCGGCAATATACCGTTTACTTAAATTTGCCGCCGCTTCCAGCGCCCCGTCTGTGATTTTAACCTTATGGTGGGCTTCATAAAGCGGACGCAGGCCGCGCAGCATTTCCACCGTAGTTTCTACTGACGGTTCGCTTAAGAATACCGGCTGCAGGCGTCTTTCGAGCGCTTTATCTTTTTCAATAAATCTGTGATATTCGTCCAACGTCGTCGCACCGATGCACTGTAATTCACCGTGCGCCAAGGCCGGTTTCAGCATATTACTGGCATCCATTGCGCCCTCGGCCGCGCCCGCCCCGACCAATGTGTGGATCTCATCGATAAAAAGGACTATTTCGCCTTTAGATTGGCGCACTTCATCCATTACGGCTTTCAGGCGTTCCTCAAATTCACCACGGAATTTTGTACCGGCCACCAGCGCGCCCATATCCAGGGCAATTACCTTGCGCCCTTTTAAAGAATTCGGCACATCATCGGCCGCAATCTTCTGGGCTAGGCCTTCAGCAATCGCTGTTTTTCCGACGCCGGCTTCCCCGACAATGACGGGATTATTCTTGGTGCGGCGGGTCAATATTTGCGCCACCCGTTTGATTTCGTTTTCTCTCCCGATAACCGGGTCCAGCTTTCCTTCCCGCGCCATTTCCGTCAAATCGCGGCCGTATTTTTGCAGGGAACGGTACTTGCTCTCCGCCCGCGCATCGGTGACGCGGTGCCCTCCGCGGAGCTTCTGCAGGGCCGTATATATTTTTTCTTTATCCAGGCCGAAGTTGCGCAGGATATTAAATGCTTCACCGCTGCCCTCGCCGGCAATGGCGATAAAAATGTGCTCGGTGCTGATGAAATCGTCTTTCAGTCTTTTTGCTTCGGCGTCGGCAGCATTAAATAAGATAAAAATGCGCGGCGTTGGGTACATCTGCGGCGAAGCGTTGTGAACCTTGGGCATCCGCTCCAGCACTGCTTCAACCTGCGATTTCATGGCATCGACATCGATGTTAAGGTCATGGATGATTTCCGGTACGATACCCTTTTCCTGGGCTAACAGAGCATATAAAATATGTTCGACGTCCCACAAACCGTGGCTGTATTGTGCAACCAGCTGCTGGGATGCGATAATCGCATCCCAGGCCATTTCTGTAAATTTTTCCTGTCTCATAACTACCCTCCGGGGTTAATGTTTCTCGCCAAAGGAGTCGTTCAGAAATTTGGTAATCCGCCCTTTGACTTCAGGGAATTCCCACTGATACTCGTGTCCCGGTGTGTTGATACAATTTGTAAATTTCACCGGTTTCCCCTGCATTTTATAATTAAACCAACGTACAAATGCTCTAAAGTATGATTTTGTCCCCTGCCAGAGGTCCCGCTGGCACATCGGATCTTTCATAAAACCGTTATTATCGATTGCCAAATTTCTTCCGGTCAGCCGACGGCGGCGCATATGCGCGAAAAACGTTCCCAGCTCGATACTGTAAACCCGGTCATTGGCGCCCAATACCATTAACGCTTTATTATCGAAAGCCGCGCCCTGGCTGGCGCCTACCAATATTATTTTCAGCTGCGGCAAATTCGCCGTGAGAAATTTCAATTCTGCCGCAAATACCTCAGCCCGGAAAGACTTACCAAAAACAAAAAACTGGCCCTCTCGAATCCAGCTCGGTCTCCCCCACAGCTCATCACCGCTGCGGAAGTATTGCTTAACAATGTAACTATACCCGAGTTTTTCTAGTGTGGCTGTGACTCCGGTCACAATACTCTTTTCCCAGTCCTGTAAATTATCCCAATTCGCATTTCCCCAACCGCCGGGACTGTGAATCACCAGAATTTCCGAAGTACGGGCTGCTGAGTAAATTTCCTGAAGGCTGTTAAAAAACAGCTTCCGTTTTTTACTGTTGTGGGGAAAAAGTTCCGCCGCCAATTGGACGGCTTCTTCTACAATTGGTTGGGGTTTCTCTGCAGTAGTATCCGGAACGTCACTGACCGATTTTGTCCGCTGCTTTATCAATCTGATGCTCCCTGGGGATTCTATCCTTACGTTGTTTAAGAATAGTCTTGCCGTCTTTTTGCCATACCCAGATATGGTGGTCGCGGATAATCCAGGCAGCCAAAGACTGCCGGGAGGGATAGGCAATAAAAACAGCCCCGGCAACACGGTTCATTTCCGCAAGCGCCTGTTCGGCCATTTGCGTAGTAGGCATGTGTTCCAGAACGTGACTTGAAAATACAGCGCCAAACGATTTATCGGCGAACGGGATATCCGTGCAGCTGGCAACTACGGCGCAGGGATGACTTTCCAAAGCCCTCCGGTCGATATCCAGACAAACATCACCGTTGCCGTGCGCCGGCCGATCCAGCAGCCGACGGTAGGATTTAACTCCCCACGGCCCGCCGATCACCAGCAGTTGCTTTCCGCTTTTTTGAGCATATTCGGTCGCGGCTTTATATTTGCGGTTCTTGTCCTGGATTTCCAGCATCCAGATTATCATTTGCCAGATAAAAGCCACGACGAGTACTCCAACGATAACAAGGGTTACGATCGATATTGGTGAGGTCACTAAATCCTCCCTGCTAAAATCTAAAATCCATTGATTTATTATGTGCAATCCATAATACCCGGAAAATGCGATGAGGAAACTGCGTACCGCAATACCGAGGAAAGAAAAAAGTAAAAATTTGTACGGAGGATATTTGAAAACCGCCACCGTCAGGGTCATCGGCAGATTAATCGGATTCGGGATTAAAGTCATGAAAAAGACGGCCCAGGAACCGGATCGCTTCATCCAGTTCACCGAGCGTTCATAGGTTTGCGAATTCAACCGGCGGATCATTTTTTCTGAAAATGTACGGCCGCCGTAACCGATCATATATGTAATGAACTGGCCTAAACATGCGGCAATGGCTGTCACCAAAGCTACCCACACCGGCGCCCAGATACCATAACGGGCGGCAAGGAGTGTTGGTAATGTTAACGTTACCACCCAATATGGTAAAGCAAATTGGGTAATGCTTACCGCGCTGCATGTGATAAACGCTAAAAGGAACATCCCTCCGAGGCCCCATTTACTGAGGTCGTTAAAATTCTTCAGGGTATTACTAAAATGAACAGCCAGAAATCCCAGGGCAATAGTCAGGATAAGGCCAAGAACGCCGAAAATTATTTCTTTTCCGGACCATAATGACTCTTTTTTTTCTTGTTGCATTAGTATTTTTTACCAAAATCCCTTTTATTACCGGGAAATTACGTAATAGTTGGAAATTGCCACTATTATAGCAATAATCGGCGCCCCACCTCAAGGAACGGGCATGCGGGAATAAATCTCCAGGAATTGTTTCAGGATTTTTGCCGTCGCTCCCCAGATACTCCTCTCCCCGTGACGGTAGAAATATGTTTCAACTTCCACTCCATTATATTCGGTGACCCCTTCACTAAAGAAAGTTTTATCCTGCAAGTCTGCAATCGGAACTTCCAGTAGTTCTTCCGTTTCCCATTTGTCGGGCCGGAAATCGTAGGGATAAGGAATCAGCCCGACGAACGGCGAGATTATATAATTTGAGGTTGCGGTCAGGACATCGTCCAATTCCCCTAATATTTGAACGTCTTTAGGGATTAAACCGATTTCCTCCTCAGCTTCCCGCAGGGCCGTGTTAAGTATCAATCCGTCATTTTTTTCGTAAGCGCCCCCGGGGAACGAGATCTGTCCTTTGTGATATTTTACCCGTTCCGTCCTCTGGATAAAAAGAAGGTGATACTGCCCCTTTTTTAAAAAAACAGGCACCAGCACCGCCGATATTCTCAAATTAGGATCTTTGATGTGTAATATCTGCCGTTCCTGCAGGGCATTGCTGAGGCTTTCAATCACATTTTTAATATTAGCACCGCTTACCGATACAGGCAAAACTGTCAAAGAAAAGTGAAAAAGATAAATTTATCACAGAAAACGTTCGAAACGTTCTTTTTTTGCTTTACAGATAGGACAGATTTCGGGCGGATTTTCCCGGGCGCAGAGATATCCGCAGACTTTACACCGCCATACCGGTAAAGGTCCATTGGATAGATTCGCTGCGGCCCTGTTTACCAACTTCCTCTTATCGGGGGGAGGACGGCGTTCCGGTATCGAAGTTGCCTCCACTTGTCGATTGGCAATCGGCTCATTAACATAAAGCCCGCAGTAACAGGCGCCGTATTCAACAACATCCGCATCCCTGTAATCACAGGGACAGATGATATCAAGGTCTTCCTCTTTTACGCCCGAGGACAACCGGCAGGGACAGGCCTGATATCCGTATCTTTTCAGATTGGTCAGCAATCCCCGGCAGAGCGCTTTGGTGAACTCCACGTCAGGATTTAGATTATACCCGCCGTCAGCGGCATCATTCTTCAATTGCTCGTAAAATCTATCGATTTCTAGCTGGCTGATTTCAGCTTGTTCGTTCATTTGCCGAATGTTTCCTTGATTTTTTCCTCTTGAAAACCGACAATACTTTTCTTATCATCGATGACCATTGTCGGGAAGGAAGCACTCGGGTTCCATTTTTGAATCACCACGAGCGCTTCTTTCTTTTCGGCGTCGTTCATCAGGTCGACATCCCCAAAAGAATATTCCACGCCTAATTCCTCGAGCAGCTTTTTGGTTTTCCGGCACCAGGGACAGGTGCTCAATGCATATAAAACAATATGTCCTTTATTCTTACCTGCAACGTGTTGTAAAGCCATATTCTTTCTCCTGCTTCTTTATTATTCTCAATGGATTCGGCGTCAGCCGATTACTAACCGTACATTATCACCCGGAAAATTAAAAATCAACCACAAAAGTCACAACCGGACAAACTGTTCGGCGGGCAGAGCCCGGGCGAATAAAGAAACTGCCCTTTCTTATATTAAGAAGCCTAGGCGACCGCTATGCGGATGCCTAGGCTTCAAGTTGCATAATATAGCCGGGCGTACAGGCGGGATGTCAGCTCAGGACCCTCTTGTTGAACCCTTTGATGCCAAGCCAGAGGAACAGGGCGCAAAGACCGATTAGCACCGGGTAAATTATATATAACTGCATATGCGTTGCGGTCGTCAGGGCAGCGCGGAAACCCTCGGTCACATAAATTAACGGGTTTATGCAAACCAGAGTTTGTAGCCAGGAGAAACCCCCGATTTTGATCGCAGACAGTGTTGTCCAGGTATAATAGGTCCCGCCGAGGAAAGTTATCGGCAGAACAATAAACCCGAACATCAAACCGATTTCGCGCGGTGAAATACGGGTACCCAGGAATAACCCGAGTGAAGAAGTCATGATGCAGGAAAGCGGGATAAGCGTTAATAACACCGGCCAATGCACAGTCAGGTTGGGATGCACTCCGGGGGCATGGATTACGGCAGCAATTGGAAAGACGATCAGCGCTGATATTAGACCTTGAATAGAGCCGGCAACTACCTTGCCGATCGCCACCAGCGATACCGGCAGCGGCGCGAGGACGCGGTCTTCGATCTCTTTGGTATATCCGAATTCGTTTGCCAGCGGTAAGGCTACCGCCTGGATTCCCTGGAACATAATGGAGAGCGCCACGACACCGGCCACCAGTACGGTAGCAAATGAAGATTCGCCGCTGGCGCCCCCGCCCCCGCCGATGCCCTGCCCGATCTTGGGAAAAACATACAGGAAAACAAAAACCAGCAGGAAAGGTTGAATTAACGTACGTAAAATAAAAATGCCCAGTCCTTTTTTCAATACGGTAAGGTCGCGTAATAACAGGGCGCTGAAAGCGGTGCGGCTCGCCGCCGCCGCTGAACGTAATGCCGGCGAGGATTTTTTCCCTTCGATAATCGTGGTTGTCATTAGTCGCGCAACTCCTTTCCGGTCAGATTAATAAAAACAGTTTCCAGTGTCGGTTCAGCCACGGATAAATCGGTGATATTATAGCCGCCCTGTTCAGCAACCGCTACTACTTTAGGTAACACGCCGATTGTCCCTTTGATGTGCAGTTTTATTGTGCCGTCGACCCGCATGCTTCTCGTCGCGCCTTCAATCCGGTCCTGGAGCAGTTTAGCTAACGCATCGAGGTTGCCGGACGCCGTTACGGTGACGATGCTGTCTGCGCCTACCGATTCCTTTAAACCTTTGGGTGTATTAATGGCCAGGATATGCCCGTGATCCATAATCGCCAGCCGGTCGCAGATAGCATCCGCTTCTTCCATGTAGTGCGTTGTTAAAAGAATTGTCTGTCCCTCGGCATGTAATTTGCTCAGTATTTCCCAGAGTGCCAAACGTGCCTGCGGGTCGAGTCCCGCCGTGGGTTCATCCAAAAAGAGGACCGAGGGTTTGTGCATTAAGGCACGGGCGACCTGGAGACGTTTTGCCATACCGCCGGAAATAGCCATGACCTCGGCTTTACCCCGTTCGGAAAGCCGGAAATCCACCAGCAGTTTATCGGCCGCTTCGCGGCTTTCTTTGGCTTGCATCCCGAAGAAAAGCCCGTGGTAATAAAGATTTTCCCAGACTGTCAGGGCGCGGTCGAGGTTATTCGTTTGGGAGACAACGCCGATGACCTGTTTGACCAGCGCCGGATGCGCAACCACATCGATACCGGCGACCACCGCCTTGCCGCCTGTCGGGATAACGAGTGTCGTCAACATGCCCACGGTAGTCGTTTTTCCGGCGCCGTTGGGCCCGAGCAGCCCGAAGATTTCTCCGTGATGAACTGCCAGATCAAGCTGGTCCACGGCTAAAATATCACCGGCATAGTAACGTTTGGTAAGTTTTTCACAGCGGATTACTTCGTCAGTCGCAAGTTGAGTAGCATCATTGTTTGTATGTAATTGGGCATTCATATCCGTTTTAAACGCCTTCCTTTCTGATGGTTCTTTTATTCTATTCTACAGTATTTTAGTAAGAGTCAAGGGTTATCGTTTGGATAAAGAATTTTGTATCTGTGGTATACTAACTGATACTAAAGCCGGCAGAGACCGGGCCGGGACAAAGTTTTGCCAAAATGACTAATAATCTGAGAGAAGTTTTTAACCGCATAGCGCCGGGCTGGTACAATTACCGGCACTGGACGATTTTTCGGCACGAGCTGGAAGAACTGGCGCAGGAATGGGGTCAAGGCAAACTCCTTAATCTCGGCTGCGGCCACGGTGCCGATTTTCTACCCTTTGCTAAAAATTTCGAGCTCTACGGCATTGATTTTTCCGAAGAAATGCTCCGGCTCGCCCGGAAATATGCCGTAAAGTTCGATTTTCCGGTAAACCTGGCGGCGGCAGATCTCTGTAACCTTCCTTATACTGACGAAAGCTTCGATTTTGCCATCGCGGTAGCGACTTACCATCATCTCGATAAAAAGCAGCAGTTACCCGCATTTCAGGAGTTAAAGCGGGTTTTGAAACCGGGCGGCGCGGCTTTTATTACCGTGTGGAACCGCCGGCAGCCTCATTTCTGGTTCAAAGGGAAAGAAGTCATGGTACCGTGGAAGATAAAAGATGAGACTTTGTACCGTTATTATTATTTGTTTACTTATGGGGAAATAAAAAAGCTGGCCGTAGAATCAGGATTGAAAGTTGGTAAAATATTCCCGGAAAACAGTTATCACTCCCCGGTAAAGGCTTTTTCGCAAAATATCTGTCTGTTTGTGAAGAAATAATCGGGAAAAGACACTCTTTTCTAATCGAAGAATG
>PMCB01000097.1 GCA_003153955.1 Dehalococcoidia bacterium
TAGAATTAAGATACAAGAGATTAAGAGAGAATTATTCGAAAAATTATATCTAATTCTTTTTCGGTGTCTTTGCGGGCAAAATCACTGTCCCGTGTGCCGGTGCCGTAACTTCTCCCCGCTGATTCTCCGACCAGGCATCGATATCGACCAGATGCTCGCCGTTCAGTTCGTATTTCTTGGTAATTTTACCTTTGATGAATTGGATGTCGCCGTAAACATTGAACCGGCGGTACTCGCAATAAAGTGACTTCATGAACCCGTCGTCGCCCATCCAGTTTGTGATGCATTGCCCGATCCAGGCATTCCGCTGCCCGCCGAGGTCGTAAGCCATCGGAACCGCGATTCCCTGGGCGGCATCATCCCGCTCATGGACCTGATTAATTGTCTCCCTTGCGCCGGTATCCGGGTTTCTCCAGCCCCAAGCCGGGTGTTTGCGCAGGCTGCGCATCTTAAAAGCGTGCACCTCTCCGCCGCCGCCCAGACCCTGGCTCCACGCCCACATCTCCCCGAT
Source organism: Dehalococcoidia bacterium (assembly GCA_003153955.1). GTDB lineage: Bacteria > Chloroflexota > Dehalococcoidia > Dehalococcoidales > Fen-1064 > Fen-1064. The sequence goes on from PMCB01000097.1 coordinate 512, forward strand.
GGACAGCGGGCCTTTTACCAGTGTCGGCAGTTCATCCCCGACTTTCACATCTTCCCAGTAGCGGGGTGTCGCGCCGCGGATTTCTTCATGGTCTATTAAATACTCCACGCGTTTCTGCATCTCCTCATCGGTCCAATAAGGTTTGAGTTCTTTATATTTACCCTGGTCTCTGGCGGTACCTCTTTCGGCCCGGATGCTCCAGCCGATATTTTTAGCCACAATCTCATCCCGCTGGTTGCGGTAAACACCTTCCGCATAAATAATCACCGTACGCAGCGCAAATTCGCTCTTCTTTTCCACGATATCCACAGGGCGGTATGTCCATGTGATTGGCTCGTTAACTTTGACCGGTTTCAGCCAGAGCCAGTCCCAGCCGGAGTGGAAAGAATGTACCCCCGGCAAACCCCCGACTCTCATGCCGGTGATGCTGAAAATACTGTTCAGTGAAATTGGCGGCGCAATTATCGAGCCGTATTTCGTTTTTTTGGCATATTCCTCATCGCGATAGAGTTTATTGTTGTAATCACCCATACCGTCGCACCAATGGGCAATCGCCTGCTTGGTCATTACATAGTTGGGAGTCCAGACATATTCTCCCTTAAAATACGATCCGATCCTTGATTTTAACTGGGCCACACCTTCATCGGTGATTCGTGCCTGTCCTAATACCATTCTTGTCCTCCAATAATAATTCTTATCGTCTTCCGCCGCACAATGCAAGTTCGATTTTCGTGTATTAGTAATTTACCGCCGGTGATTGCTCAAATAATCTGTCTTTTTATTGCCGCAAAAACGGCTTATTGAGCCAATATTCGATATCTAATATCATATTGCGGTAATACCTGATTATATTCTTTTTTACCCCCTTCTATCAAGGCCTGAGCCTGCGTAACCCGGTTGGCACACAACCGCTTTTATCCATACCGGCGAAAGCCGGTATACAGGTTAAGTAGGCTCCATTCTTTTTACTTTTTCAATAACAAATCAGCATCTTTTCTGTAGGGTCAGGTTTCGAACCTGACCGCCCCGAAATTAGGGAGCGTAGCGAATGTATCAGGGCGGGGTATTTCCCATCTCCATACTGGCGAAAGCCAGTATCTACAGGTTGGTTAGGCACAATCGTCTTTAATTATTCACCAAAAGGAATAATCCGCCTCTTTTCTATAGCAACTGTCATTCCCGCGAAAGCGGGAATCCAGACTCCAAAATACCATTCATTCACTTCTCGCCCCACGAAGCGGGAGAGCGTAGAGTGAGGGGATTAAGATAGAAAGGTTAGTCTTCGCTCTGTAGGGGCGAGTTTATAACTCGCCCGCACTCATTGTCGTTCCTGCGAAAGCAGGAATAATGTATATCAGCTCAACGAGCTGATGGAGATTTTGGAATTTGGAATTTTCCTTCTTAGCTTGCGCCTTCTCCATCGCGGTGTTAGAATTCTCTTGTCTGAATCAGCCTTTTATGGAGGGCCGGATGGAAGCCAAAACAAATGAAAAACGCTTGTCGGGTCAGGTCGCCTGGGTCACCGGCTCCTCCCGCGGCATCGGCCGGGTAATTGCGGACCATTTAGCCTCTTTAGGCGCCAAAATTGCCGTCCACGGCACCACCCTCACCTCCACCCGTGCCTTTAATGAGGCTGATTCACTGGATGCTGTGGCTCAGTCTATTGCCGCCGCCCGGCAGTCCGAAGTGTTACCGGTTTGGGGCGATTTATCTGATGTTGTTGTCGTCAAACAGGTTGCGGACCTGATTCGCCAAAAGTTCGGTCAAATCGATATTTTAATTAATTGTGCCGGCGGCGATATCGGCGCCCAGGGCACGATGGGTAAGAATGCCGGCAAACCTCTCTCTAATGATGCTGTCTTTATTTCGCCGGAAGATATCCGTAACGTCCTCGACCGTAACCTGTTGACCTGCATTTTTTGCTGCCGCGAAGTCGCCCCGGAAATGATTGCCCGCAAATCCGGCTGCATCGTCAATATCGGCAGTATCAGCGGGCTTTCAGGCCACGCCGGTGAGGCCATCTATTCCACTGCTAAAGCTGCCGTCCATGAATATACCCGCTGCCTGGCGGCCCAGCTGCGGACGGATAATATCCGCGTCAATGTCATCGCTCCCGGCCCGATTATCACGCCCCGGTTTCTCGCCAGCCGTCCCATCGATGAAACGAAAAAACAGGCCGCCGGCACCCTTGACCGCTACGGCCAACCGATTGAAATTTCCAGAGCCGTGGAATTCCTGGTGACCCCCGATTCCTCCTATATCACCGGCCAGGTATTGCGCATCGATGGGGGCATCCAGATGTGGCCCGCGTAAGTATTGTGCCTTTTTATGTAGGGACAGGTTTATGACCTGTCCGCCCTATAATTAGTGGCACCTTTCCTCTGAAGGGCCTGTTGGCCCGGTGAAGTATAGTAGGGTGGGCAACGCCCACCACGTTTTCTCCATTTCGCTTTCCCCTCCATTCCGTGCTCATTTTATTGACAATCACGCGCCCTTATCCCTATAATGACTTCAATTGCTTCTGTTGTAAAAAATCCCGATTTAAATTCAATATTTCCGTCTGTTGATTTCAGGTCGAGCCGAGGATAAAAAGGAGAATAATTTTGGAGAAAATCAGATTAGGTTTTGTGCCCGCGCACCGCGTACCGTTTAATGAAGATTGGGCTGCGCAAATGCGTAAGCGGTGTTTGAAAGTCTTCGCTAAAATCCCCGATCTTGAAATCGTCGTCCCCGATGAATCCCTCACCGATAGGGGTTTTGTCCGCAACGATGCCGAAGCCGATAAAGTTATCCGCTTCTTCCGCAAACAGGAAATTCAGGGTCTCATCATCGGTGCCATGACTTTCGGTGATGAAGTCGCCGCATTGGCTGTCGCCCAGGCTTTCCGCGAAAAACCGGTCTTTCTTTTCGGTACTAAAGAAGCCGAAATTACCCCCGAAGGCCTCCGCAGCTCGGACTCCTTTTGCGGCACGCTTTCCATCTCATCTGGTCTGCACCGCCGCGAAATTCCCTTCGTTTTCGGCGGCATCGTATTTCCCGAAGAAAAGAAATTTCAGCAGTCCGTCCTGGATTTTATGGGCACATGCTCGGTTGTAAATGGATTTATCGGCGCCAATATCGGCCTGGTCGGCCCCCGCCCCGAGCGTTTTGAAACCTGTATGTGTAATGAAGACGCCATGATCCGCCTTTTCCGGCAGCGCGTCGTGCCGACCGGACTGGTTGATATCATGCAGCGTGCCGCCGGCATTAAGAAAAACGCCCCCGAACTGACCAAAATTGCCAAAGACATGAAAGCTCAGGCCAATCTTTCCGCTTTAAACGCACAAACTATCGACAAATTAGCCCGGCTGGAAGTTGCGCTCCAACAGTTCGTCGCCGAAAAAGGTCTCGCCGCGGTTGGCATTCAATGCTGGACGGCCATCCAGGAAGTTTACGGTTTATCCCCCTGTTATGTCATGGGCCGTTTGACCGATTCGGGCGTGATGGCATCATGTGAAGTTGATATTTACGGCGCTTTGACCATGCTTATCCAGTACCGCGCATCGTTGTCTAAAGTTGCGCCTCACTTCATCGACTGGACGATTCAGCATCAGAAACTCGTCGACACTCTCCTCGCCTGGCACTGCGGCAACGCTCCGCCGTCTTTAGCCTGTAAAGGCTGCAAACCGGATGTCAGCTACCACAGCATCCTCGGTCCGTCCCTGGGCATCGACCGGTCCATGGGCACCGGCGAATTTGAGCTCAAACCGGGCGTGGTCACCCTCTGCCGTTTGCAGGAATACAAGGGTAAATTCAAGATGCTCGTGACCAAAGGCGATATCATCGAATCCAAACAGGTCAACCGCGGCTCTTGGAGCTGGGTTAAAGTACCCGACCTGGATAGACTCTATACCACCCTGATTAATGAAGGTTTTGTCCATCATGCCAGCCTGATTCACGGCGATTATGCACAGACTATCTCGGATGCCTGTAAAACCATGGGCATCGAAGTTGTCACCGTTTAACAATATTGGAACTAATATTCTTGTATTTTTTACAATATAATTTAATTAATGATGGTCAGTTAAAAAGGAGAAAAAGTGTTTAAATACGGTGTCGCGTCCCTTATCTGGACCGAGGATTTTAGTAAAGATGGCGTGCCTCTCATAGCCAAGGCTAAGTCTCTGGGATTCGATGTTATCGATATCTCCATGACTAATACCGAAAAGTTCCCCTCGAAGGCGGTCAAAAAAGCCGCTAAAGACGCCGGCATCGAGGTTGTTACCACAATCGGTATGCCCCGTGACTGCAACCTGATCGACCCCGACCCGGCAATACGCAAAAATGGTGTCAATAAGCTCAAATCCCTGGTTGACATCAATCTCGAAATAGATTCGAAATTGCTGGGCGGCGTGATATATGCCGCCTGGGGTTATATCAGCGGTAAACCGCGGACCGAAGATGAGTGGAAATGGTCGGTTGAAGGCATGCGGCAGGCAGGTGAATATGCTAAGAAAACCGGAAATGTTGTCCTGGCCGTCGAACCGGTAGGCCGGTTTGAATCCCATTTTTTGAATATCGCCGATGATGCCGTGAGGTATTGCAAGGAAGTCGGCACCGGCAACGTTAAAGTACATCTTGACGCCTTCCACATGATACGTGAAGAATCCAGCTTCACAAAAGCGGTTGAGACCTGCGGCAAAGAATATCTGGCCTACGTCCACGTCTGCGAGAATAACCGCGGTATCCCCGGCACCGGCCTGGTGCCATGGAAAGAATTCTTTATCGCGCTGAAAAAGATAGGTTATGAAGGGGCGCTCGGCATCGAGTCATTCGACCCCAGTTTCAAAGAAATCAACCGGCTGGCGGCTATCTGGCGAAAATATGCGGACACCGGCGAAGAACTGGCCATCCAGGGCCTGGCTAACTTAAAAAAGATCGAATCCACCATCAAATAACGGGTCTAATCATTATCTTAATACCGTTAAAGCGGGGCGCAGGAGAAATGTGCGCCCTGCTTTCTTTTTTGGTGACAAAAACCCCTTGCGCCAATTCTGTGCGCAGTGATAAACTGGCTTTACCTAAAAGTCTTCTTCGACAGAATTACTGCAAAAGATTGGCAGGAGGTAAAACGGTGAACACAACTTTTAAAATTAAAGAAGGCCCGTTCGGTGCTACTGTGGACAGTCTGAAGAATTATGTTTGCCCTGATTGGTTCCGGGACGCTAAATTCGGCATCTGGAGTCACTGGGGACCGCAATCCGTGCCGATGTACGGCGACTGGTATGCGCGGCATATGTACACCGAAGGCCACGCGCAATACTATTATCACTGGCGGAAATACGGTCATCCTTCCAAATTTGGCTATAAAGATATCATCAAGCTCTGGAAAGCAGAAAACTTCGACCCTGCGGGGCTGATGAATTTGTATGTGGAATCCGGCGCCAGGTATTTTGTGGGTCAGGCGATGCACCACGACAACTTCGATAATTTCAATTCTACCCATAATCCATGGAATTCGGTAAATACAGGCCCGGAAAAGGATATCTGCGCACTGTGGCAGGCAGAAGCTAAAAAACACAATCTGCCCTTCGGTTTATCCGAACACCTGGGTGCTTCCTATACATGGCTGTCCGCTTCACACGGCCGCGATAAAACCGGCCCTTACGTCGGCATTCCGTATGACGGTGCTGACCCGACGAACAGGAGTTTGTACCGCGATAACGACAGCGAACTGCTGGTGATGGGTGAAGACAATCACTGGCTGACTAAAAATCCTAAATACCAGGCGGACTGGTTTAACCGCATCAAAGACGTCATCGATAAATTCCAACCCGATCTGCTTTACTCGGATAGCGAATGCCCGTTCGGGGATGTGGGACTTTCCATTGTCGCGCACTTGTATAATACCAGCGCTGCGGCGCATTCCGGGAGAAATAATGCCGTCTATAATTTCAAGACGCATAACGCTCAAAACAAAACGGAAGATATCACCCGCATCGGTGTGCTCGATATTGAGCGCGGTTTATCCGCCGGGCCTTTACAGGAACCCTGGCAGGACGATACCAGCCTTGGGGATTGGTTCTACAACGTCAGGGACATCTACAAGACCGCCGATGAGGTAGCCGATACGCTGGTGGACATCGTCGCCAAGAATGGCAACCTGCTGCTGAATGTGCCGCAGAAACCGGACGGCACACTGGACGAAGAAACACTTTTTACGCTAAAAAGAATCGGCGCCTGGCTGAAAGACAACGGCGAAGGCATTTACGGCAGCCGTCCTAATGCGAAATACCGTGAAGGGGCGACTGAACTTGAAGGTGGGCCGTTCAAAGAAAAGAAAACCGTCTGGCAACCCACCGATTACCGCTTCACCCGAAAAGGCAATGCGGTTTATGCTTTCATGATGCGCCCGGGGAATGAAACGACGGCCGTTATCCACAGTCTCGGCAGATTGACCGAAAAAGAAATCAAATCGGTGGATGTTTCCGGCCGCCGGGCAGAATTCGAGCAAAAAGACGGCGCATTATTGGTCACGTTACCGGCAGGATTGGATAAAAACATGCCGGTCTGCATCAAAGCATCAATTTAATAAAACGGAGATTTTAACTGAACGCGCTCATGGACTTGAGGTTTGGAGTTTGAATTGGGTTATAATGGGAATTAGGGGTAAGTCAAAATAATGAAGACATCAAACACAGACAGAAAGCAGCAGTCAACCGACACCATCCGCTATACCACCTGCAACGACCATTGCTTCAGTATGTGTGTTATTAAAGTGCACATCCGGGACGGAAAGATACGGGCAGTTGAACCGGATGATACGCTAAACCGCGGCATCGCACGCGAGGACGGACGCGTCTCAGACGAGTTAATTGATAAATGCATGATTGCCGTCCGTCCGTGCTCCAAAGGATATGCCCATATCCGCAATCTGAATGCCCCCAATAGAGTAATTTATCCTATGAAACGGGTGGGAGAGAAAGGCGAAGGGAAATGGGAGCGGATATCATGGGACGAAGCACTCGACACCATTGCCAATAAGCTGAAATATTACAAAGAAAAATACGGCCCGCTTTCGATTGGGGATTTCGGATCTGACGGCTTTGTGCTCAGTCCCTGGTTTGGCGCGGGGGTGGCGGACTGGGGAGGCCATTCCCTCCAGGGCGTTGATGAGGCGGAGAAGTGGGTATTGGGCAGACAGACTGTCGATGAACGGCAGGATGAAAGCAACCTGCTGAAGTCCAAACTGATTGTACTGTGGGGATTCAATCCCGGAACAACCTTGAGCAACCACGCCATTTACACGATGATCCGGGCGCGGGAACGGGGCATCCCGATAATCTCAATCGAACCGCGTTATACCCCGACTGCCGAGGCCGTTGCCAGTCAATGGATACCCATACGCCCTACCACTGATGTGGCGATGATGATTGCCATGGCCGATGTCTGGTTCAGGGAAGACCTCTGTGATAAAGAGTTCATTAAAAAATGGGTTGAGCCCGACGGTCTGCGCCGTTGGAAAGATTATGTGCTTGGCGTCAGTGACGGCACCGAAAAGAACCATCAGTGGGCTGAAAAGATCTGCGGCGTGCCGGCGGAGACAATTACTGAATTTGCCCGGCTGTATGCCCGCAGCAAACCGGTCAATCTGAATATCTCATTTTCCATGGGCCGTCAGTTCTGGGGAGAGAACGGCATCCGGGCGGCAATCTACCTGCAGGCACTGACAGGGAACACGATGTCACCCGGCGCCACGGCTTCCGCGGAAACAGCCTGCGAATTCGGGCAGCATGAACCGTCTATCCCAAAGCCCGTGGTGGACTGGCAGAAAGCGCCCGCAACATATCAGTCGCCGGTGCTGCTGGCCCATTTCAAATGGCCGGAAGCTATCGTCCTGCGGGAAAAACTGGACAGTGGCGAGATGACCGTAGATGAGTACAACCGCGCAATTGGGAACACTCCCGGCAATCCTGTCCCCAACGTAAAAATGCTCATTCTATCCACCACTAACCCGATAATGACGCATCCGGACGTCAATACCAATATCAAAGCCTTTAAAAAGCTGGATTTCAGCGTAGTATTCTCTTATCACCTGGACAATCCCAGTGCCAAATATGCAGACATTGTTCTGCCGCAAATGCACGCGGCTTTTGAAGGCCGGGACATGTCATTCCAAAAAGAACGTTCGACCGATCTGTTCCGCAAGGAAATGGTGAATGTGAACGGTAATTATTTTATCTATAACCAGAAGTGCGTAAACCCGCCGGGTGAAGTCAAACCCCGGGGCTGGATTTGGGTACAGATCGCGAAGCGGTTAGGCATTGCGGAACAATACAGCCCTCGCCTGGCAAATATCCCCGATGACAAATGGGACGAAACGATAGAAAATCTGCACCGGGAAGCTTATGAAAAATGGGCTGTAAAAAAAGAGATTGCGCCTCTGAACCCGCCGAGCTGGGATGATTTCCAGAAGAAGCCTGTTTTCCGCTGGCAGGTTGATGAACCGTATTACACGTACAAAAATGCGATTCTGCGCGGGGAGAATCCCTTTAAAGGCACGGAATCGGGGAAGATCGAGTTTTATTCTCAAGAGCTCGCCGCGAATGCCAACACTCCTAATCAGGATAAGTCAACGACGATAAAAACTCGCGCTGCCAATCCGCACTACGCCGGCGGGCATTTGTCCCCGATGGCGGAAATGAACAAGGGCGGCAAGGCTACATATTACAGTAACGATACCGCGAAATACCCGCTGCTGATGTCATCGCCCCACGGGCTTTACAGGATCCATACGCTTTTGGATAATCAGCCGCTGCTTGCCGGGGACTGCTACCGGCATGCCTGCTGGATCAGTGTGGCCGAGGCCAAATCCCGCGGAATAAAAGACAACGACCTGGTCAGAGTTTTTAACGACCAGGCGGAAATAATCATGCCGGCTTATGTCACTTCTAAAGTCGTTCCCGGCACCGTAAACATCTTTCACGGCGGCTGGTACAAACCGGGCAAAATGAAGACCGACTTGATGCCGGAAGGAATCGATACCAGGGGTGCGCCGAACCTGATGACACATTACGAAGAACATCAGCCGGACACCATCCTCGACCATCAACCATGCAAGGCACTGGTGCAAATTGAAAAATGGGAAGGAGTTCTACCGACGTAAGAAACTCATAACTGAGAAAACTAAAACAGGAAGGTGTGCTAAATTCACCTTCCTGTTTTTTATATCTGATTTTTACAAGAATTTACTATTGCATTTCGATGGCGACTTTTACCGAGGTCGGTTTGGGGTTAGCCGCATATTCAAACGCCTTGATACTGTCGGCAAACTTGTAGGTATCGGTAATCATCGGTTTGACATTGATTTTACCCGATTCCATGAGATTAATCGCGCGGGGATAAACGTGCGCATATCTGAAGATCGTTTCAATGCGTGCTTCTTTGGCCTGCGCCGAGACAATGTCGACCGGTACAGGTTCTACCGGCATACCGATAAAAACGACACAACCGCCGGGACGCAGCGGCTCGAACGCATGTAATACCGCATTTTCATTACCGCTGGCTTCAAAAACGACATCGGCGCCCCAGCCGTCCGTCGCTTTATCCACTACGGTTTTTAAGTCCTGTTTGATAATATTTACGGCCGTCATGCCCATTTTCGCGGCCAGGTCCAGTTTTGGCTGAAGCGTGTCGGTAATAATAACTTTGCTGCAGCCGCTGGCCAGCGCCGCCATGCCAGTCACCATGCCGATAGTTCCGCACCCGGTAACTACCGCGACATCGCCCGCCTGAATCATCGCTTTCTTGGCAGCCTGCATACCAACCGCCAACGGTTCTACCAGTGCGCCTTCGCCAAAACTGACATTATCCGGCAGTTTAAACGTAAACATCGCCGGGTGGACCACTGTTTCCCGGAGGCAGCCGTGTATGGGCGGGGTTGCCCAGAAACGGACGGCCGGGTCGAGATTATACATCCCGAGCAGGGTAGCCCGGCTGTTCAGGTCGGGGATGCCCGGCTCCATGCAGACACGGTCCCCCACCTTTAAATTCTTAACATTGGTTCCAACTTCGATCACCGTACCGGACGCTTCGTGTCCCAATACCATCGGCTCTTTGACGATAAAAGGCCCGATTCTGCCGTGCAGATAATAATGGACATCGCTGCCGCAAATACCCACTGTATGGATTTTAATCCGGACATCATTGGGTCCGACCGATTCTTTAATATCGACATCGGCGATTTCCAGATGTTTTGTTTCTTTCAGTAATAAAGCCTTCATGTTTTCTCCTTTTGTTTATAAATGAATTATAGCGCGTCATCCTGAAAATGCAACTTTAACGCGGTAGATTTTATGCAATTGCACAGATTAAAGAGGTCACGGAATGGGGCTCAAATTCATAAGTCAACGACTGTCCGTCAATATCGAAACTGTGTTCCCGGGTTTTGACCCGGTCTTTGTTTTCGAACGTATTCTCGGCTTTAGTGTCCGGACCGTTGATTGTGCAGACGCGGATTTTGCCCGCAAACCGCCCGACCGCCAGGTCGATTTTAGTTTCCGCAGACTTATCTTGATTCCGGTTCACAACATACAAAACCAGCTGTTTGCCCGTCTTATCCAGCGTAGCGGAGACATCCAGCACCGGCAGAGAATATTTCCCGCTGCTGAATGAATCGCCATCCCACCAGACGTTCAGCGCGGTCTGCCCGCAAGTGGAACTGTACAGTTCGAACGGATAAAAAATCGTCTGCAGCACCATATCGTCTTTTTTGGTGAAAACGGGCGCGATGACATTCACAATCTGGGCGATATTGGCCATTTTCACAGACCGGGCGTGGCGGATGAAAGCGTTAAAGTGCATCGCGGTAACCAGTGCATCTTCCAGATTATAGATTTCCTCAAGCTTGTTCACCGTCGGGCCGCCGGACTCTTTAGTCCGGGTTTTATACCAGACATTCCATTCGTCCACGGCAATCGCCGGTGGTTTAGTCAGCTGTTTTTCCAGGGACATCGCACGCACTAAACCCTCATAGGCGCTCAGGCGTTCTTCCATTAGTTCCGATACGGTCATGTATTCCGCAAAATCATTATTCCAATTGCCGACGTACCAGTGCAGCGACAGGTAATCGATAAGGTTGCCGGCCTGTTCCAGCATCAACTGCGTCCGCTCAACAATCCCGGCTTCCCAGTGGGATATGGCTGAGGCCACTATTTTGATATTAGGGTCGGTCCATTTCATGACTTTGGCATATTCCGTGCAAAACCGGGCATATTCCTGAGGTGTTTTGTAGCCGATTTGCCAGTGTCCGTCCACTTCGTTGCCAATACCCCAATACTTTACCCGGTGCGGTTCCGCAAAACCGTGCTGACGGCGCAATTTAACCAAAGCCGATTCGCCCGTACCGTTGCAGTATTCCACCCAGTCGGCGGCTTCCCTCATGTTGCCGTCGCCGCAGTTCACGGCGATATAGGGTTCGGTATTCAATTTCCGGCAAAAACCCACAAACTCGTTCGTGCCGAAATGGTTGGTCTCCATATCCTTCCAGGCTAATTCGGAACGGGGAGGGCGTTCATTTACCGGCCCAACGCCGTCCATCCAGCGGTAACCGGAGACAAAATTACCGCCCGGATAACGGATTAACGGCATTTGCAGCCGGCGCAGCGAGGTCAGGACATCGGTACGCAAACCCTCTTTATCGGCCAACAGGGAACCGGGGTCATAAATCCCGCCGTAGATGCAGCGTCCCAGATGCTCGGCAAATCCGCCGAAAATATTCCGGTCGATGTGGCCTGATGTGCGCTCCGGATCGATTTTGATACGGTTCATGACAGTATCCCCCGATTCACTTTAAGATAAAAAGATAATAGTTATTTTAGAATAGGCAACAAAATTATACTGAATATTATAATCTAATTTCCGGAAAATAATACCGGGAACTGTTTCGGTCTTGAGTCCTGTTACCGCAGTTTCAGTCTGTCTTTTTCGAGGGAGCTGCCGGTGTGTTTGTCTTTCCTCTTAACATCGAAGGGATGATGGCAAACAGAACGATGATTCCCAATATCAGGCAGGCATGGTTGATAGACCTGAGGAATAGCGGCAGTTCGTTACCGCCGATAAGCTGGGTACTCCCGACGATTTGAGAAAGGCGGCTATAGGGCATTACCAGCGACATCAGCAGCAGCGAGAACGGCACGCTGATCACACCGCCGGTCATCACCAGTGTCATCCTGATTCCATTGGCAATACCGCGTTTTTCCGAGGGAACAGAACCCATGATAGAACTGATATTAGGCGGACCAAATAAAGCGGAACCTAAACCGAATAACACCAGGCTGAACAATACCGCGCTGTAAGGAGAGGTTTGCTTAAGTGTCGAAAACCAGAACAATGCGGCGGCATTCACGGCTAAACCGACTGATGTGAGCACCCGGCTGCCGTACCTGTCCGCCAGTCTGCCGCTGATCGGACTTAAAACAAAGATGACGACTTCCAGCGGGATAAGCATGATGCCTGTTTTTAAAGCACTGTAACCCAAAATCAGCTGCAGATATAACGACCGCAGGAACGGGCCGCAGCCAAATGCCAGGAAGTTTAGAAAAGCGGCGAAGTTGCCGGCGGCAAAAGCTCTTATCTTGAAAAGGGTCAGGTCGAGCGTCGGGAATTTTGTTCTTAACTCAATAAATATCACCGCCACGAAAAAGGCCAGTCCGGCGGCAATAATCAGGATATTACGTAGCGAAAGGGGATTACCGAGAGTCAAACCCAACAGAATCGTCGTCAAACCGACGCAATACAGGACAGAACCCGCATAATCGAATTTTTGGTCAAGATGTTTCGTGGCGATTGCTCTGAGACGCATGTATCCCCAGATAGTGCCGAAAATGCCTATCGGAACATTGATTAAAAAGATTGATTGCCACCCGAAGACGGTAATCATCACGCCGCCGAGTGTGTAACCGGTAATCGCTCCCAGGTTCATAGCCATGATATTTGTGCCCAGTGCCATTCCCAGTTTTTCTTTCGGGAAAGCATCGGTGATGATCGCAACACTATTAACTGCCAGCAAAGCAGCGCCTGAACCCTGCAATAATCGGAAAATGACCAGTTGCTCGCCGCTTCTTGATAAAGCGCAAAGCAGGGAACCGATGGTAAAGATGGCAAATCCAAGGTTGTATAATCTGACCCTGCCGTATATATCCGCCAGGTGACCGAGGACGACAGCCAATATCGTCATCATCAGTGAATAGCCGGTAATAATCCAGATACCGTGAACGATAGTGGCATTAATATCTTTTAATATCGTTGGCAGCCCGATTGTGACGATAGTGGAATCCAGGCTGGCCATAAAACTGCCGACGGTGGTCACCGAAAGAACCACCCATTTATAATCCATTTTGAGTTTCATCAAAATCTCACAATTTAAGCATGTTTTTATGCGGGTTTAACAACAGGAATATTTTTGAAGTTGCCGCGAAAAGTTTTTGGCACTCAATAAAATTTAGAGGGGAAGTAAAAAGCGGTAATAAATTAAACCCTGCCTTTCCGCAACAAAGAGGCTGCTTGCCGGAATAAATTCCGGCGCAGCAGCCTGAAAGTTCCGCTATCCTTAATTTAGCATAAAACAATAATAAATAGTATTTTCAGGATTCCCTTCCTTATCCGGTCACATCCCGCTTGCGGAATAGATAGAAACTGAAAACCAAAAAGATGATGCTGTAAAGACCTAAAATTACAAACGCATGGGTTAAGCTCGGTATCGTAGTATCCGTACCCCCGCCGCCCCCTCCAAACCTGCCGGGAAGTTTATTTAAGGCCGTAATGGCGGTTACGTTAGCATTCAACAGGTACGCTGGGACTTTGGCAATCCAACCGCCGGCTGCTGTCATGAAAGTAGTGATAATGGCTTCCAGAAACACCACGCCGATGCCGGTCGCAATACCGGGCATTGCGGAACGGCCCACAATCGCCATCATAAATCCAAGCAATGCAAATGGCATAATGACATAGAAAGTACGCCAATACTGAAGAAATTGCATCCATACATAAGAGCCGGTAAGAAAACTAAAGCTGTAAGCATTGCCGCCAAGTCCGGTAGTAATCAGGCCCATGATAAAACCGGCAATAACGGCGATCAGCATGCCTATCAGGATCAGAACGCCTAAAGAGACCAGTTTGGCAACGATAAACTTGAAGCGGCTCTCACTTGACACGAGCGCCGGACGAATTGTTTTCCAGTTATACTCGCCGCCCATTGAACTGGCTGTCAGGATAATGGCGAGGACTGTGCCGAACGATGCCATCATTGAAAACGAAAATGGCACTGCCGACTGCAGGCCTAAAAGCGCAGCGATATTTCCTGCTCCGATTCCGGTACCGGGCGTTTTAACCTTAGAAATCGCCAGAAGCAGTAAATTTACTAACACAATAATACCGACAAGAATGGAAAGTAAAACCCATGTCATTTGGCGTTTGCGCAGCTTGAGGAACTCCGCCCCGATCATTCTGCCTAATCCCGAAACAAAAGTTTCTTTTTTCACAACAGAAACATTACTAGTCACCACTCGTACCTCCGGTTAATTGCAGGAAAACGCTTTCCAGGCTCGAAGTGCGATTCACCAGCTCAGAGACCATGATTCCTTTTTGCACCAGGGCCATGTTGACCTCGGCGCTGCGCTCGCTGGGAATATCTAACACCAGATAGTCGTCTTCTTTTTTTATTGACTTAACCCATGAAATGCCGCGTAATATAATGGTCGCCTTTTCAACATCGTTTACTCTTATTTGTAAAAGATTGCCATGCGAAAGGAGCTCTTTGATGGGAGAATTCGCAATCACAATACCCTGCTTAACAATGGCGACATGGTCACAGACCATTTCGACTTCATGCAGCAGGTGGCTGCAAAGCAAGACCGCCCGGCTCTCATGTGCCAGTTTCGGGATAAGATCCCGTATTTCTTTGGTACCCGCCGGATCCAGACCGTTGGTCGGTTCATCCAGAATGATCAGCTCCGGGTCGCGTAATAGTGTCGAGGCGATGCCCAGCCGCTGTTTCATTCCCATCGAATAATGGCCGTACTGGTCTTTGGCCCGGTCTAACAGAGTTACCCGTTCCAGCACTTCGGTGATCTTACTTTTCGGGATATCGCCGATGGATTTAGCCAGCACCGCCAAGTTATCCCAACCGGACAGGTAAGGATAAAAAGCCGGCTCCTCGATAATAGCGCCAATACGCCGGAGAGCGGCCCAACGATGGCCGTCTTGTTTTACCCCGAAGAGTTCGACGCTNNCTTTTACTCAGTCCAATAGTACGCAGTATCACGTCGCCCTGAGCACCGGGAGCAACTTGAGTTCCCCCATTTATGGTCATATTTGTTATCCCTCTTTCGCAACCGGCTAAATGCCGTCTGCTTCAGCAAATTACAATTAGTATTTTAGGTGGATTATTTTACCCACAAACGATTCTGTCTTATTATTTTTTGCGGAAATTCCGAATGTCGAAAACATCTATTTACAACTACTGCATATTTGAAAGCGATGATTTCAATTCGATACTTATCCGTATTAAATCAACGCTACTTTTTCAATTTTTTACGCATCGCTACAATTGTTTTTTCCGTATTAGCAACCATCATCTGCAATTGTTCTTCAACGTCTTCCGGCCGTGCGATCATTATTGTTTTGCGAAAAGGTGCGGCTGCGATCAAAACTCGATCCCCCGGGCCGATGCCAAGGTATTCCCGTGCTTCTTTCGGGATTACCAGTTGGCCTTTTTCATTGAGACGCGCGATACCTAATAATCTGGGCTGATTCATCATCTTCATATTAGTAGTAATTGTAACACAAGTAATAATTGGGTGCAATTTTTAGCTAAACCTAATAACACATATACCCTGCGCCGATTTGAGGGAATTCGGAGATAATACAAATAAGCATCAAACCGGAAATTCAACGTTTTGCCGCGTCAGATAATTCTGAACATTAAACTACACCTTAGTATTTTAAAGTACCAGCGTAGATCTAATATCAAGCGGACAGGGATATCTTATTTCTTTTTAGTTGATTTCGCTTTAGCCGCTTTTGCCTTCATCGGCTTGCCGCAGCAGAGCAATACTGTTTCTTCCGCAACCGGGACACCACCGATTTCTTCGACAATCACGGACATGCCGCATACACCACAAACCAGAGAATCACCATTTTTAACTTTCTGCGCCGGTTTCTTTGCTGTCGCTGCTGTTTTTCCTGCCATGTTTTACTCCTCCTGCAGATGGATCTCACGCCATCAGCTTTTATGTAATAAGTCTATAAACTTAATCATATAGAAGTCATAAAATTCCCGGGGAATAGATTACAAAAACATGAAATTTTAGACAAAGTCAGTTTGAATGAAAAACACTGTCTCACATTGTAGAGTACGGACATTACGTAAAAACGCTAATCAGCTGATATCACAAATCAACGCCGTAACCGAATGTGGTTCAAATGTATAATTAAAAGATTTCCCGGCAGCTTTAACCTTAGTATCTTTTAAACTAACCCTGTTTGGGGCTGCCTCGGTATTTTCGGCTTTTATATCAGGTCCGTTTATTACAGAAGCCTTGATTTCCCCGGTAAATTCACCCACGGTCAGTGAAATGCCGGTTTCCATGGCGTTATCCTTACTCTGATTGACCACGAAAACGACCAACTGTTTGCGTGATTCATCCAGCGTTGCCGTCACATCCAGTGTACAGATACCATTATAAGTGCGTCCCAGATAAGTGCCGGAGAAAGTATCGCCGCTGCAGAATACGTCCAAAGATAATTGTCCGCAGGTACGGCTATAAAGTTCAAACGGATAGAAAATGGTATTCAGCATCACCGGTTTGTCAAGCCGCGCCAGTCTGGGGTAATTGATGCCGATAGCAGTCATCATCGAAGTAAAATTAGCTAATCTTACAGAGCGNNCGGATAAAAGCATTCAAATGTAATGCCACCACCAAGGCATCCTCAAGATAATTAATGATCACGCGGTCCTCACGATTCGGCATTCGCATCACGGCCCATTCATCGATGGCGATGTTGATGGGATGCCTGATGCCGCGTTCCAGACTCACAGCCTGAATCAATCCTTCATAAGCACTCAGATGTTGATTAAAATCTTCGGCGAAGGCCATGAATGTTTCGAACGGGGCGCTGTTATCCAGGTGCGCATAACGGTGAAGAGCCATATAATCGATATTAGTGCCGGCCTGTTCCAGGATTAATTGGGTCCGTTCCACCCATTCCGTCTTAATGCCTGTAAAATCAGGAAAGGGATAATCTTCCCAGATGGAGACCGCTGCGGCAACCAATTTTATTGTTGGGTCGACCCATTTCATCACCTTGCTAAACTCGGTGACAGACCTGGCATATTCCTGGGGGGTTTTATAGCCGATTTGCCAGGGTCCGTCAACTTCGTTGCCGATACCCCAATATTTGACCTTATGCGGTGCATCAAAACCGTGTTTGCGGCGTAATTTCACCAACGCAGAATCGCCGGTGCCGTTGCAATATTCCACCCAATCGGCCGCTTCCCGCATGTCACCGTCGCCGCAATTAGCACAAAAATATGGTTCGATGTTCATTTTCCGGCAAAATTGCATAAATTCATTGGTACCGAATTGATTTGATATCTGGGCATTCCAGGCCAAATCATGGCGTACAGGACGATCCTCTTTGGGGCCGACGCCGTCTATCCACCGATAACCCGAAGCCAGGTTCCCGCCGGGCCACCTGATGTTCGGCATACGCATCTGTTCCAGTGCGGTCCGGACTTCGCCGCGTAAACCTTCTTTATCAGCTTGAGGTGAATCCGGGTAATAAATACCGCCGTAGACTTTATTTTCCAGGTAACCGCCAAAAATATTCCGGTCGATATCGCTGATGACACGTTCCGGGTCAATCTTGATCTGATTCATGATTAGTTCCCTCAGAATTTAATTTTTCCGCTAAACCTGCTTCTCAGGATAACGGCTCGAAGCCTGGTTGTCAAGAAATTTGATTCCATGTTTGCCGTTCCTACTTTTTTGTATCGGATATTATATAATCATGGTAAATTTACCGGTTCTGTTTTTCAGGACAAATGGAGCGACGGATAAAAATGGAAAAAGGATTAATCGGGACACAGGTAGTTACTCAAATCGGGATTCTGGTTAACGATATCGAGAAAACCTGCCAAAAATACGCTGAATTTCTGGGTGTGGAAAACCCGGGGTTTAAAATTACGAATGTTTACAATGAAGCCCGGACAGAGTTCAAAGGTAAGCCGACGGCAGCCAGGGCAAAACTGGCTTTTTTCAAGGTCGGGGAAAACCTGTCCATCGAGTTGATCGAACCGGACCATCAGCCCAGTACCTGGCGGGAATCGCTGGATATCAACGGGGAAGGCGTCCATCACATCGCTTTTGTGATTAACGGCATGAAAGAGAAAATCATCAATCTGGAAAAGAACGGCATGCCGCTGCTGCAAAAAGGCGAATACAAAGGCGGCAGATATGCCTACATGAATTGTGAAAAAGAATTAAAACTAATTGTAGAATTGCTGGAAAACGATTAAGGAAGGGAACAGATGCAAAAGAAGATAAAATGGGGAATCATGGGGCCCGGGCGCATCGCCCATAAATTTGCGCAATCGTTAAAATGCAGCGAAGCAGCGGAAATGACCGCAGTCGGCTCAAGGTCAATCGAGCGGGCAGAGAAATTTGCGAAAGAGTACGGCGTCAGCCGATCCTACGGCAGTTATGCCGACCTGGCTGCTGACACTGATGTAGACATTATTTATGTTGCCACACCGCATCCGGCACATTTTGAGTGCACTATGCTTTGCCTGAAAGCCGGCAAAGCAGTTTTATGCGAAAAGCCTTTCACATTGAACGCCTCCGAAACGAAAGTGCTCATTAAAACCGCCAGAGCATCGAAATTATTCCTGATGGAGGCAATGTGGATGAGATATCTGCCCGCCATCGTAAAAGTGAGAGAACTGCTGACTCAGGGCGCTATCGGGGAAACAAGGATGGTGAAAGCCGACTTCGGCAACCGGATACCGTGGGAGCCCTCAGGGCGACTGCTCAACCCGGAGCTTGGAGGCGGGGCGCTGCTGGATGTCGGAATTTACCCGGTATCTTTTGCCTCGATGGTGTTGGGCGCCAGCCCGACTAAATTAACCGGTGTCGCATACCTTGGTGAGACCGGAGTTGACGAACAATTTTCTGCAGTCCTGGGTTATGAAGCAGGTAAGATTGCCACCCTTTCCGGGGCAGTCAGGACATCCCTGATTAATGAAGCCAGAATTATTGGAACAGATGGTTATATCCGGGTTCCGGATTTCTGGCGGGCATCAACATTGGAGTTGTATCAGAACGGAAAGATGGAAAAGTTTGAACTGCCTTTCCGGGCTACCGGCTATATCCACGAAGCAGAGGAGGCGATGTACTGTTTGCGGGAAGGATTAACAGAAAGCAGCGTCATGCCGCTTGATGAGTCCTTGAAAATAATGAAGATTCTGGATACATTGAGAAAACAATGGGGCCTTAAATATCCACAGGAAAAATAAAACAATGTTTTTGTTACAAATTTGTTTTAACGTGTTTTTCCCTCAATTTTTGAGTTATAATAAGTGCCGATAATGAAAGCAAAAACAAAATCGTCGAAACAGGGGAGTTAACAATGAAAATGCGTTTCCTGGGGAAATCCGGTATCAAGGTCTCAGAGGTATGCCTCGGCACGATGACTTTTGGGTCTAATTCCAGAATGAAGCAAATCGGGTCGGTCGGTCAACCCGAAGCTGATAAAATTGTGGCTATGGCGCTGGACGGCGGCATCAACTTTTTTGATACGGCGGACCTCTATTCCGAAGGGCAATCGGAGGAAATTCTGGGCAAGGCGCTGGGAAAACGGCGTAAAGATATCATCCTGGCAACCAAAGTCCGTAACCGCATGGGGCCGGGGCCGAACGATATCGGACTTTCCCGCCACCACATTCTGGAAGGCTGCGAGGCCAGCCTGAAGCGATTGGGCACGGATTACATCGACCTTTATCTGGTGCACCGATGGGACCCCAGCCGTCCGCTGGAAGAAACGATGCGGGTGCTGGACGACCTGGTCCGCCAGGGCAAAATAAGGTATCTCGGCTGTTCGAACTTTGCCGGTTGGCAATTGATGAAAGCGCTGGCAATTTCAGATAAGCACGACTGGGAAAAATTTGTTGCTTTCCAGGGCCTTTATTCGTTGATGGCACGTGATTTGGAATACGAATTAGCGCCGTTATGCGTCGACCAGGGGCTGGGAATCCTGACCTGGAGCCCGCTGGCCGGAGGGTTGTTATCCGGGAAATACCGCCGCGGGCAGCCCCGGCCCAAAGGCGCAAGACTCAGTGAGAGTACTACAATTGCCAACGAGCAAAAAGTTTATGATATCGTCGAGGAACTGGAAAAAATCGCGGCGCCGCATCACGGCACAGTCTCGCAGGGAGCTCTGAATTATCTCCTTGGCAAATCCGGGGTCAGTTCCGTGGTGGTCGGAATCAGGACTCCGGAACAAATGGCAGACAACCTGAAAACCACGGAATGGGAAATGACACAGGAAGAAATCTCCAGGTTGGATAAACTGAGTAAACCGGCGCCGGTCTATCCCTATGATTTTCAGGCGCATTACCCGCCCGAGTAATTGAGGGCAAGCAAAGGCTAATAATAAAGCTAAAAAGCCGCAGCACCAGGTGCTGCGGCTTTCTTTATTCATAAAGTCTGATTACTATGTTAATTCATTAAGTTACCCCATCAAGGAGACACGACATTCAGCGTAATAGATGAACTGTTAATCCCGGACAATGTGGCGGTAATTATCGCAGTGCCCGCCGCAACACCGGTAGCGGAGGTATTGGAATTCGCGGCCGAACTGCTCGTTAATACAGTGGCGATATTGGTATTGGAACTGATCCAGATTACCTGAGAAGTGATGTCCGACATCGAGCCGTCCGAGAATATTCCCACGGCGACAAAAGACAGCGAAGCCCCAACGTTCAAATTACGGGGAGAAGTCGCCGGTTCAATCATAATCGCAGATAATACTTTCACCCTGATCGTTACCGGTTGGCTGGTAAATCCTGCAATGCTTGCAGTAATTTTTGCAGTTCCTCCCCCGACAGCGGTGGCGATGCCGCCTGAAGCAATAGTCACAACCGTGGAATCAGAACTGGACCATACTACCTGAGAAGTGAAATCCGATGTTGAACCGTCCGAATAACTACCGGTGGCGGTAAAATGCTGAGTGGAACCAACACCAATATTGGCAGGAGAAGACGGCGCCACAGAAATTGCAGATAACGAAATTACGTTCACAGCCACCGGTTGGCTGGTGATTCCGGCCAGGGCTGCCGTTATTTTGTCAGTCCCGGTTTTCACGCCTGTGACTACACCGCCGGCGGTAATCGTTGCAATATTTGCGGTAGCACTGGACCATGTTACCTGAGCAGTGATATCCATCAGTGAACCATCGGCAAAAGTACCGACTGCAGTAAAATGCTGTGCGGCACCTACAGCCAAATTATTTGGGGAAGCCGGCGATATAGCGATGGAAGATAAAGGCTGCACTGCTAATGATGTTGCCTGGCTGGTTACGCCGCCAAGGGTTGCGGTAATACCGGCCGAACCCGCGGCGATACCGGTAGCCAAACCGTTGGCATAAACCGTTGCGACCTGCGTATTAGAACTGAGCCAGGTTACCTGAGAACTTATATCCGCACTGGCGCCGTCCGAATAGGTTGCGATAGCGGTAAATTGCTGAATAGCTCCTATATCAAGATTACGGGGAGAGGCCGCCGGTGTTATTAAAATAGATGAAATTGCTTTTACAGTTAATTTTAGACTCGGGCTGGTTACTCCGGAGAGAGCGGCCGTAATATTGGCAGTGCCGCTGCCTTCACCGGTAACGGCGCCGTTCGCAAAAACAGCCGCAACCGCTGTGTTTGAACTGGTCCATGTGACCTTGGCAGTAATATCCGCGGTGGTGCCGTCAGCATAAGTTCCGACCGCGGTTAACGGCTGGGATGCGCCGACCCCCAGATCGGCAGGGAAGGCCGGCGTTATTGCGATGGAGGATAACCCGGATGCCGAAGTAATTACCGTTAGTGTGACGGAAGGGCTGGTAATTCCCGATTGGCTTGCCGTAATACTGGTACTGCCAATCGCAACACCGGTGGCTAACCCGGTCGCGATGCTGGCGATAGAATTATTTGAGCTGGTCCAGGTCACTTGAGATGTAATATTCGGAGTGGTTCCGTCGGAATAAATTCCGGTAGCGACGAACCGCTGGGTGGAACCAACCGCTAAATTAGCAGGAGAGTATGGGGTTACTGAAATTGAAACTAATGTGGCCGTAGACTTGGTTGTTGCAGAACCGGAACAGGCTGTCATGCCCAGGATTAAAACGACGGCTAAACTTAATGACAGAAAAGCAGCAATGAATTTTGTCGGTTTTCTTTTCATTTTAATTATTCTTCACCCCTTTTATAATGTTTCTCGATGGAATCAAGTCAGCTAACCGGCGGTAGACACGATTTTACCGTCAACCATCTCAATTTTAATGTCAGCGCTGGCGGCAATATCGGCATCATGGGTTGCGATAAGCACTGTTTTACCGTCTTTGGTTAAACTGCGCAGCAACTCCACAATCCGTTTGCCATTCTTGGAATCAAGGTTGCCTGTCGGTTCGTCCGCCAGGATAATAGGCGGGTCATTCGCCAGCGCCCGTGCGATGGCCACGCGCTGCTGCTCACCTCCGGATAACTTGGCGGGACTCCTGACCTGACGGGTCCGGTCGATTCCTACCCGCTCCAGCAGTTTTTGAGCTTTTTCCACCCGCTCTTTATCTTTTGGGTTCAACAGTTCAATCGGCATCATCGCATTTTCCAAGGCTGAAAGGTTAGGAATCAAACAATAAGATTGAAAGACAAAACCAACTTTTTTAAGACGGTATTTGACTTCAGCATTACCATTTACCTTCGAGACATCGACGCCGTCGACGATAATGCTGCCGGAAGTCGGCCGGTCCAGCGCCCCGATTAGATTCAACAGGGTGGTTTTACCGCTGCCGCTGGAACCGCGCAGCGCGATCATCTTACCTCTGGGAAATCCGATCGTCACTCCGTCCACGGCTTTAACATCGTTGCCTCCGGAACGGAAGTGCTTTTCCAGACCTTTGATTTCAATGATATTTCCCGCAGATTGTTTGACAGTTTCAACGTTATTCATTGCGTAATACCTCCGCCGGTCTGACCCGGGCAATATACCAGACGGGAATCACACTGGCGGCCACCGCCAGGATAATTGCTGAGGCAAAAGCGATTATCAGTACTTCGGGCGATACGGCGACATGAATCCCGCCGATACTGCCGGCAAATATCCTGCCACCGCCGCCGCCAAACACGGTCGTGCCGCGTCCGCTACCCCCCACTGCGCCGGGGAACGCTCTGGTTGGACCGTTATTAGAAGTAAACAGATTCGCGATCTGCTGCCCGAAAAGAAGCGACAAGATAATTCCAATAACAGTCGCCGCCACTGTAATAATCGCAGTTTCCAGGCCAAATTGAAAACCGATTTGTCCGTTGGAAGCGCCGATGGCTTTCATTATTCCAATCTCTCTAATCCGCTGCCGTATCACCAGCACAACCGAAGCAAGAACAACCACGGCGGCAACAACAAAAGAGATGAGCATGCCGGTCTGACTGGAACTATTAGCGCTGGTAATAGAACCACTGATACTGGCAAATTCCTGCTGGGCGGTCACGACATCCGCAACAGTCGAGTCCCAAATCCCCCGGATTTCCGTAGCCACGGTATTGACATTACCGGCACTATCTGCCGTGACAGTGACCGTGGTCGCACCGTTGATGCTGTAAAGACGTTGTACAGTCTCTATCGGCATCACCAGCATATTATCTCCGAACTGCTGTCCGGTAGTATAAATGCCAATTACCTGCACCTGGTCGGTCCCGATGGTGATTTCCGACCCGACACTAAGGTTGTTTGCGGTAGCCAGTGTTTGACCGACGATGGCGACATCCGCATTAGCATCAGCTGCCGTGAAATAGGCACCGGACTCCATCGTCATTGTGCCGCCGCCGGTTAATGTTGGAGCGGCACCGGTGGGAGTGACGCCCATTACTTGAATTGCCCCGAAACGGCCCCCGACAGGGACCTCAGTAATGACACCGGAAGAGGAACTGCTGCCGCCAAAGAAATTACCACCTGAAAATTGGATTCCGGAAACTAACTCGTTTCCGCTATATGAAGTATCGACACTTTCCTGAACAGCCGCGACGTGCGGCAGACTGCTAAGCTGGTCCACTTGCGGCTGCGGCAACGGACTGGATTCTCCACCGCCACCGCCAAAACCGGAAGAACCGGCCGGCCTGACTGTAATATTATTCCCGATATTGCCGCTGATTTTGCTGAGCTGGCTGGCAGAGGCAGCGTGTACTTCAAACATAACCAATGCCAGTCCCAGGCTTACTGCCAGAATTACCAGCACCACAACGCTTCTGGACGGACTGCGGATGATGTTCAGTAATGCCCTCCGGAGTGTCCTCATTATTTTTTCCTCCCTATAAATGCTAATTGAATTTGATTATTGAACCGAATCTGGATATTTTATGCTGAATTCAGTTTACCACAGCAAGATGAATGTTCTGTTAATCGAAAATGAATACTGAATGAACACTACTTAACCCGGAAACGGCTTAAGGACGATGGCAAAGCATAAAAAACGGCTCCGGTTAAAGATTTATGTCCAGAAGTTCTCTAACCGGAGCCGTTATTTGAGAATTAGCCTATTATTATGCTCTCGCCTACGAGGCGGGGCGCGCTGCGGGGGTAATGGTAATATCCATTTGTTTTCCACCGCGAATTATAGTCAATGTGGCAGATTGTCCCACAACTCCCTGATCGGCCAGATAGGTGATTACATCATTCGAACTTTTTACCGCTTGACCGTTAAAAGCAATGATGACATCCCCGCCAACTGTATATGTTCCGTTATCATCGGTGAAACTGGTGGTGCCGGCCTTAAGGCCTGCTTTATCAGCCGGACTACCGGAAGTCACGGCCTCGATCAAAGCGCCGCGCTGCCCCGATGACAGGTTCATTTTAGCCGCAAGGGCCGGGTCAAGCGAAACTAGAGTGACGCCCAGATATGGATGCTGGTAAACCCCGGTATTGATTAGAGCAGGGATAACCTGTTCGACGATTGACTCAGGAATTGCAAACCCGACGCCGGAAGAAGAACCGGATGAAGTATCGATAGACTGGGTGACGCCCATAACCTCGCCGGAAGCGTCGAGCAGGACACCGCCGGAATTACCAGGATTGATTGCGGCATCGGTTTGAATAATATCAGGGATGCTGTATGTCGGTCCTGTTGCGTTCTCGGTGGTCGGGATAAGGCGCCCGATGGCGCTAACGAAGCCTACGGTCAGCGTGTTTTGGTTTCCAAACGGGTTACCGATTGCAACCGCTAACTGTCCGACCTGCGGGGCATCCTTATCCAGAGTGACCGGCTGCAGGCTTAAACCGCTGGGATTGACTTTGATAACAGCTAAATCACTATCAGCATCCGCAGCCACCAAAACGGCATCAACAACCGTGCCGTCTGAAAAAGTAACTTTAATGTTGGAGGCCCCGGCAATGACATGATTATTGGTGACAATATCACCCTTAGTATCCCACACAAACCCGGAACCTAACGCCGGCCCACCGAGACTGGCAGCAGTCGACGGCATGATATCACTAATCAGAACAACCGATGGGCTAACCTGGGTGTAGATTGTTTCCAATGTTGTTTCGAGGCCACTTACTGAAGTGACTAATGACGTCGAAACAGAACCGGTTGTAGTAACAGCAGCAGTGACATTAGAAGTAGATGTAGTAGTAGATGAAGGATTAAGGCACGCTGTTAAGGAGCCTACCATCATTAATAGACCCGCGACAATCAATAACTTTTTTTTCATTGCTTTACCTCCTGATATATTTTCCCGTGGTTTCGATTGAGCCCTTTGGTAATTATAATCGTTTTCTAATAAACCATACCAGATTAAACCTTTCTCACCTTTCCTAAAATACCACTAACGCTATTACAAAGTTATAAATTTCAATATATAAAAGTTGCATAAATGTTACATTTCGTTAATGCTCCGGGGGGTATGTTAATTACTTAGCTTGAAGCACCCGTAGTTGATCCCTTAAGTAAAGCCGGCAGCGCTTTTTGGATAGTATTAGACGATACCGCAAAAGCTATTCCGCCATTAGATGAGTTCTGGATTTCGGTATTGATTCCAATAACGCGGCCGTTAGTATCAAGCAGCGGCCCCCCGGAATTACCCGGGTTAATTGCGGCGTCAGTTTGCAGGGTGCCGGATATATTGATGTAGGTTCCGCTATAGGTATCGGTTTCCGTAATCTGTCGATTTACACCGCTGATAATGCCGGCGGTCACCGAATTCATAAAACCGTAGGGACTGCCGATTGCAATCACCGTCTGCCCCGGCAGTACGGCGGCGGAATCATCAAATTGAAGAGGGGTAATCCCGGTAACCGCGGAGGCGGATACTTTTATTACGGCCAAGTCATCAGCAGCATCCGTACCAATGACCTGCGCATTATTAATCGTCGTCCCATTCGCAAGTACTATCTGAATGCTGATAGCGCCTTCTACGACATGATTATTTGTAACGATATCGCCGCTGGTGTCAATTAAAAAACCGGAACCCTGATCGGTGGCGGTGGTCAGACCGAAAAATCCCATTTGCTGCACTGTAACATTAATTTCAACAACGGCCGGACTGGCCTGACTATAAATGGTAGAAATTGACTCCGCCCCGGAAGATGCCTGGGTAACAGTATCAGAACCGGTCGTTATCGTGGTTGAATTCTGGGCAGTTTGAGAATCAGTAGTCGCTGTGGTTGTGGAACCGCTGTTTAATTGGCATCCCGCAATAAAAGCCGCTCCCGCAATTGTAATCACCATTAACCCGACCGCGAATTTAAAAGTTATCCTTTTCATTTTCCCCACCTGTTTCTTGCCACTCATTAAGTAATATCACTGAGAATTTTCCCAACGATTCAGGGATTCTTTTTATTTACTAGTTTCAGTTTATCATTTTTAAAATGAACGGACTATTAATGTAAAATGAACACAAGATGAATATTATTGATTTTCAGGGAAGAGGTGTAGCTGCGAATTAAAATATATGACCCGGCGAATATGTTCGGCACTCGGATTAAACAGGGAAACTGATAAAAAACATTTGAAGGATAAGTGGAATTACGGTTTAATTGTTATCAGGAACAGCCAGCAATTCACTTCGGCGAATGGACGAAAGCAGCAGCCCGCGTAACCAGGGATTGTCAAGTTGACTTTTATAGGTATTAAGTGCTGCTGACTTCAAGTTTTCATCCGTTTGTGACAGAGGCACCTTTTCCCAGGCGGTATTGGTATTCAGGAGCCTATACGGTGGTGTAAGGTCAAGTTTTGGAGCCAATGCCCTGGGCCGCGGCCAAATGAGTTTGAAGTGCACCAGATATTCATATCCGGTTATTTTATCGGGATCCGTTTTTAATATCTCCTGTATCAGACAGCCGATTGTGGAATGGTCCGGATTGGCATCTTTAATATCCGGATAGATAACGATGTCCGGATGATATTGCCCGATTTGCGATTGTAAATCTGCGCAAAGTGCAATTGGATCCATCTTATCCAGTTTTCCATCAGGTAAACCCAGGAACACCAGCTGGCTGCCGGAAACACCCAAGATTTGCGTTGCCTTTTTAAACTCGGCGTAACGGACGTCTTCATTACCGTGAAAGTCGCCGTTCGTAACCAGCACAATCCTCACATCGGCGCCATTTTCGATTGACTGCGCAATATAGCCGCCAACCCCAATTGTTTCGTCATCGGGATGAGGGGAGAAGACCAGAATTCTTTGCCCGCTTTGCGGTACAGCCACATCCGGTAATGCAGCAGCGGCAGATTGAGCCATCACCGGCGGAACGTCCGAAATATACAACACGCAGGCGATGACAATCAGAATAACCAGCACCGAAAGCTCAAAACGAAGGAATCTTTTATTGATGATTACGTTCTTTATTTTACCGAGAGATATCATTTTATTACGGAAGCCGATTTCGACCGGGACTGCAGATACTTAACGCCACTTGAGGAATCGGTCTGAATATAATCCATTTTCAATATATTAGAATACCATAATTATAAAGCAGAAATTATGCTTTGTACACTTGAAATAATGGCACAAAAATAATAAATGCCAGATTCAAAGCAGCAGCAACCACCCACAACATATATTGTTGAATTCCGCCGGGAAAATTATTTTGTCTTATAGTGATACAATGGATAATGATATTTGAAGGAAAACAGGCAAAACGATTCGCAATCCAAATCCGAACGATAATAACCCTGAACTTCTGTGAATTTTTAAAAAGAATATTATAATATTACTTAAACGCTTTAGAAATTCCGGTATGCGTTTCACTAAACAAAGAGGCAAGGATATTTACTTTCACCGGTGCTAAGATATTAGTAATTGAAATTGAGTTGTAATAGCGGAGGGAACATGTTTAAAAAGGTTACCATATTAACTGTTTCTTTATGTTTGATACTAACCGTTTGCGGGTCCGCAATTGCTCCAGTGTACGCTCAGGGCTCGGGCCAAATTGCTGTAAGTAACAGCACCATAAAGGTAGATTATCCCAATAACCTTACATTTTCCTGCCACGTGCAGAACAATACAAAAATTACCGATATCCGCCTGGAATACCAAGTTACCCAAATGAGTTTTGCCCAGGTTACGAGCGAAGCTCAAGTAACTTTTAGCCCTTCGACGGCGGTTGACGCGTCTTACGAACTTAACATGCAGCAATACGGCCAAATTCCGCCGGGAGTGAATATCGAATACTGGTGGAAAGTAAAAGATACCGCAGGGGACATACTGCAAACAACACCGACTCAATATATTGCCTATGATAACAATCACACATGGAATACTTTGACCCAGGGCAAAATTAATGTTTACTGGTACGGTCAAAACCAGGCATTTGGCACGGCGATAATGACCGAAGCCCAGAATGCGCTAAAGACCATTGCCAGTAATACCGGAGCATCACCGAATAAAACGGTTAACATCTCCATTTATACCAGTACGCAGGATTACAAATCATCGGTGCTCGGGGCGCCCGAATGGTCGGGCGGCGAAGAAGTACCTCAATATAATGCCATTTATGTAATTATTGAGCCGAATAACATGAGCGCCGAACTTCCGGCTGTCGACCACGAATTAACCCATGTAGTTGTTAATCAGATTATCTATAACCCCTATAACGATATCCCGTTCTGGTTAAATGAAGGTCTGGCAGTGCACATTCAATTTTTCGGGGCAGTCTTGCCTTCACAATTTACCATGCCCTTATCCGCGGCGGTCACCGGCAACAGCCTTATCACGGTCAGAAGTTTGAGCGATCCTTTCTCAGCTTACCCGGACAAGGCTAATCTTTCTTACGCTGAGAGCGTCAGCATTGTCGCCTACCTGATTAACCAGTACGGTTCGACTAAAATGAATCAATTACTGGACACTTTTCAACAGGGGTCATCTTACGACGGGGCGTTACAAACAATATACGGCTTCAACATGGACGGGTTATTTACGCAATGGAAGGCATGGCTGAGTTCAAGCACCGGAAATGTCCAGATTCATTAATCCCGGCAATATTTTTAGTTAAGAGACAGGAGCAAGTTCTAATTGCAGCATCAGTCGGAAACACATCAGAAGAAAAAGGGAAGGTCCGCTTTGAAAAAAATAATATACTTATCGCTGACACTGATATTAATTTTCGTTAGCTTTTTAGCCGGATGCGGTTCATCAACAAGCCCCGCGTCCTCCGGAACCACGACTACTGCTTCGGCTATTTCGCACGGCAGTGGGGTGCTGACTTTTACCAATACCGACCCTTACACTTTGGACCCGTCCGCATCCAATGAGGCACTGTCAACTTCATATATCATGCAAATATACAGCGGACTGCTGAAGCTGGATAATAACCTGGAACCGGTTCCGGATATCGCTGCCAGCATGCCGACAGTGAGCACCGACGGTTTGACTTATACATTTCAATTGCGGAAAGATGTGAAATTCTCAGACGGCACACCTGTAACAGCCAATGATTTTCAGTATTCGTGGAACAGAGCGGCAGCACCGGCGGCCAATTCACCGACAGCGCCGGAATACCTTGGGGATATTGTAGGCGTGAATGATGTACTGTCCGGTAAAGCGACTCAAATCAGCGGCGTCAAAGTAATCGATAATTATACCCTGCAGGTAACAATCAACTCCCCGGAATCATATTTCTTATATAAATTGACTTTTCCGGCATCTTTTCTGGTTGAGAAGAGCAACGTCAATAGCGGCACTGACTGGTGGAAAGCACCAGTAGGAACAGGGCCGTTTAAAGTCCGGGAATGGAAACAGGATACCGATTTTATCCTGGCACGCAACGACCTATACTACGGCAACCTGCCCAAAATCGCCCAGGTTTACATGACGCTTAACAGCACCACCAGCGACATGGATTTATTTGAAACAGGAAAGGTCGATTTTACCAGCCCTCCGTCAGTATACTATGACCAGATAATGGATCCTTCCGGGCCGTTTTATCAGTATTTATCAAAATCGCCTTCTCTGAGCGTGGATTACATCGGTTTCAATTGTAATGAAGCCCCGTTTAACGACCCCAATATCAGACAGGCTTTCTGTCTGGCAATCGACAAAGATAAAATTGTAAATCTGACTTA
Organism: Dehalococcoidia bacterium; assembly: GCA_003153955.1. Classification (GTDB taxonomy): domain Bacteria; phylum Chloroflexota; class Dehalococcoidia; order Dehalococcoidales; family Fen-1064; genus Fen-1064. The sequence continues at coordinate 31,361 of PMCB01000097.1, forward strand.
CCGCAACATGGCCCAAAAAGCAGAAGGCATATTGCCTGTCGGGATACCGGGGTATAACGATAATCTGACGGGACTCGATTACGATGTCAGTAAAGCCCAGGCATTAATTAATGCATCCACCTATGGCAATGCGGCAAATTTACCGACGATTACGTTAACGGTTGCGGGAGAAGGGGGAAGCGCCGGCCAGGAGATTCAGGCATTAGTTTATCAGTGGAAACAGAATCTGGGAGTTAACGTACAGATACGTGAATTAGCCCCTCAGGTTTATTACTCGGAATTGGCACAGGAAGTGGATCAAATGTATTCTACGAGCTGGATTGCGGATTATCCTTATCCTCAGGATTTCCTCGATATTTTGTTCAGTTCCGGTTCCAGCTACAATTACGGCGGATATTCCAGTACGCAGTTTGATTCGTTAATTCAACAGGCAAACGGCGATAGCGACCAGTCCAGGGCATTTGCACTCTACCAGCAGGCCGAACAATTGATGGTGAATGATGCCGCCTGCTTGCCGATAACCTTCGGACGAAGTTATCTGTTGATTCAACCCTGGGTGAAAAACTTAACGGTAAACGCACTAGGAATTTTAGATTTCAATGATGTAACAATTTCTACCCATTGATTCTTAACCAAATTCAAACGAAATCCGCATTTGTAAATGCAGATAAAAAGATGGAGGGCTTTGGCCCTCCATCTTTCATAATTTCACAAAAACACATTCTTCTCTGAACCATGAAGAACAACAAGAAGCGTGCTGATCGCAAAGTTTTCCAAACAGAAACAGGCTTTATTAGGCTGATTGTTACAGAATACGGTTTACGTTCAATGCCAGCCGTAGCAGACCGATCGGACCGCCCTGGTAGGCGACGTATACATCGCGCCATTGCGGCTCGAATTTAAGCTTGTACTGCTTGATGCCTTTGGAGTGTAAAAACCAATCCAGCCGTTCAAATATCTGGTTTACCGCTTTTTCCGTCAATGTAGCGTTGGGCCGGTCCCCGATACCAACAAATGGCGCTACCGCGAAATTAAACGTACGGAAACCCTCATTTTTCTGAATGAGCATCATCTGGGCGAAAAGATAGTCCATTGCCCCCCAATGAGAACCAGGGGCATACCGCATCAGGTCGAAAGCTGCTTCACCCGGACGGTATGAAGGAACTTCATTAATGAAAGCCACCATTTTCCCGTCTTTGTCACGTAATACGCAGAGCGTACATTTCTCCATATAAGCCCGGTCGAATTTTCCCTGGAAGAAACCGTACTCCCGGTGATGGGGCAAAGCCAGCCATTGCCGCGATATCTGCTGCGCTTCATTCAGTACCGACAGAGGCACCGGCGATTTATACCGTACAATCTGGAACCCCTCGCTTCCAAACACTTTGGATATACGTCGCAAATGCCGGGTATTAATTGTATGTGCGGAAAAATGTTCCAAATCAATGATTGCTTCTTCTCCAACCCTGAAAAGGGAAAGCCCATACTGATTGTAGACGTAAGGGTCATCCGGCATCATCATGGCAGCCTGCCATCCGTTCTCTTCACAAAATATCAGAAAAGATTTAACTACTGAATCTCTATCCCCGTCAGGTCCCACCGGGTCTGCCAGACAAAAAGCTACCCCACCCACCATCCGATAGGAGATAAAAGACTCACGGCTTCGAGAAAAGAAGAAGGATTTATCCGGCCAGACTTTAAAATAATCGAACGTGGATTTCCCGTATTTCTCAATAATCGCGTTGGCACGGGCGCGTTCCTGGGGAAGCTGGATAAAACGGAAAACAATCGGACGGAACAGACTGTAAGTCGCGAAACTGGCGGCTACAATTCCAAGTACATCCAGCGACTGCAAGAACCATCTGGCTTCCCTGCCGATGCCTGTAATATCGGGATTACCCAATAAAAGAAATTGCCGCAAACTGCGAACCAGTCCGCTTTGGAATGAGATCGGGACACCGAAATCCCTTGTCCCCAGAACCCAGAAACCAAAAGTGCCGTATAACAGAGCCACCAAAAGGCTGCCTAAGAGCAGCACGAAGCCCAAACGGATATTGCGTGATTCACTGCGCACAGAAAAACGGTTGTGGAAAACAATCAGCACGGTAAACGTCGCGGCGGGCGGCAGCGCGGTGAACCATGTATTCAGATGAATGATGTGGGCTAGAATCTCCAGACCGGCAGCGAAAACAGCGACCCACCAGGCAGCACGGCGTCTTTGAAACAAATGTAAGGATAAATATATCAGGATAAATCCCAGTAACAAGGTCAGCAACCGCGTCCAGTGAAACACGCCAAACGGCAGAAAATACTGCACTCGGCGGGGAACACTGGCAAGTAATACATTGGCAATGCTCCAGATACCGTTCAGAAACGTGATAAAACCGACCAGCCAAACAGGCCAGCCCCGTTTCAAACGATCGGAATTTACTGTCAGGTACTGCCGGGTTCGGGTTAACAGGTTCACTTCACTACCACTTCTTCTACACCCGGAGTTAAAATGATTTTCGGTAACATTTTTAAAATATTGTAATGGTAATTTTAATAATTACCAGACTCCAACTTTTCGATGATAAAACCCCTTCTTAATTACGGACCGCCCGAAAAATATTTTACTATTCCTGCTTTGTTGTTTTTTGAGAAATGGGTTCACTTTGATTATATGCCGTCTTCACGTTATTTATCAATGTGGATGAATAATTAAAAAAGATTATCAGAAATCAATGCGGGTTCCACATTTGAAAAAAAACACTAAAATAATTATACTTAAAACATGTTTTCTCTCGCCAATGTTCATATACAAGTATCAACCGAATGCCTGTCGCTCTCAGAAACATTCATTTGCCGGTGCTGTCCTCTTAAAACATCATCATCCGGTTGACATTTCTTGACCATTTTGTTTTTGCTGTTATCAACCTCCCTAAGCAAATATAAAAATGTGAGATATTAATGAAATCAAAAATGGCTTATAAATGGGTAGCCTTATCTGTCACTAACGTAGGCAGTTTTATGGCAGCCCTGGACTCCAGTATCGTGGTGATCGGGCTCCCCACGATTTTACAGAATTTGCATGCCAATATAGAAGAAGGCGTCTGGATTATCGCCGGCTACAAACTGATGATTACCATTCTCTTAGTGATGTTCGGACGGCTGGCAGATTTATACGGTAGAGTCAAATTATATAACCTGGGGTTTGTAATCTTCACAATCGGATCACTGCTGTGCGCTTTGTCCCAAACCGGTGAGCAGCTGATTATTTTCCGGTTCCTTCAAGGCGCGGGAGCCGCTTTGCTTATTTCCAACAGTTCGGCCATTATTACCGACGCATTCCCGCGGGAAGAACTGGCAACAGGATTGGGAACAAACATGATGGCGGCGAATTTCGGGGCCGTTGCCGGCTACACTCTCAGCGGTATAATGATTACCTTTTTCGGCTGGCGGTCAATGTTCCTGATCAACGTCCCCATCGGTATTTTCGGGACGCTCTGGGGCTACTTCCGTTTAAAAGAGATCGGGATAAAAACCGTGGGACAAAAATTCGATTACGCCGGTTCAATACTGTACTGTATTGGATTATCGACGATTCTACTGGCTTTGATTGTGGGAAACCCCACATCAACGCGTAATATCGCTATCCTTGCGGTGGGGCTGGTATTTTTCATCGCGGTGATATTTGTTGAATTAAGACAGAGATATCCCACCCTCGATTTGAAGCTTTTTAAAATCAGGCAATTTGCGACGGGGAATCTGGCCAGCTTCATGAATAATCTAACATTCGGTTGCGGTCCGTTTTTACGGTCGTTATATCTTCAGTTGATACTGGGTTATAGCGTTTTAAAAACAGGCCTGTTACTGATTCCAATGGACATCTTGATTCTTGTACTGAACCCAATTAGCGGAAGATTGGCGGATAAATACGGCAGCCGGATGTTTGTATCAATGGGTTTGGCCTTAAATGCGGCGGCGCTGATTTGGTTTTCGACTCTTAATGAAAAATCTACTTATTTTACGATGTTAGTCAGTCTAATGTTGTTCGGCTTTGGATTGGCATTGTTCGCTCCAGCTAACTCCAGCATGATCATGGGTTCTGTCCCGGCGGACAAACGGGGAGTAGCCAGCGGTATCAGAAATACGATCAGCCAGACGGCCGGTGTTTTGAGTGTACCGTTTTCCATGCTGCTGATGACACTGGTGATACCTTACAACAAGCTCGCCCAGACAGTCAAAGGAACACAACTAATCAATCCAATTGAAGCCCCGCTTTTTCTGAAGTCGATCAACCATGCCTGCCTGATCCTGGGGATAATCACCCTGGTTGCGATTATTCCCGCTTTTCTTGGCAGCAGGCCGGAAAAAACAAAAATACCGAAGAACCAAAAATAAATCCCCGACTAAATCGGTTCATGCAAAGCTCAGGAAAAAACTATTTCTTAACCGGCGGTAAAATATCTGAGATGATTGTTAGCTCCGACTATAAACGGTATCGACGGTTTCTCCATTCGAAGCGTAAGTTACTCCCGGCCTGTGCGAGACATAATTGATTACTCTTTCCAGTTTATTCCAGTCATTATGGTCATCGATTTCCCAGGAATGACCCCACAGATGCCAGATCCCGCCCTCCGCTATGGCTAAATCAAACAATACTTTTGCCTTAACTTCCCAATCCGACAGCGACTTGATCGAAACAGCCTGTGAGTACCTAGCGATTTCACCGCTTTCATCGGATTGGTGATTGGAGGCGGCAGTAGTAATCCCGAACTCATAAGGATCGGGGATATCCTTAAGTCCATTAAATTTTACGGTTCTGGCACCGGAGAACCCTGAGGTTTTTACCAGTTGCTTAGTATCTTCATTATATTCACCAAAGGGATAACAGAACATTTTTACTTTCTTACCTAAAATCTCTTCCAGATAAAATTTCGAGCCCTCAATCTCAGCTTTGGCGTCCGATTGCGGAATAAGTGTTAGATGGGCATGGTTAACAGTGTGAGCGCCGATTTCATGATTGGCAGCCAATTCCAACAGGTCGATATTTTGCATCGGAGTAATCCGTTTAGAAAAACGGGGAATGTAAAAAGTAGCTTTAATTCCATATTTCGTTAGCAACTCACCGAGCTTGAGGTCCAGAATACTGCCGTCATCCCAGCTTGTCGTAACGATCAATCTCGACATTGTGTTAAGTTTCCCTTTTACACCCAAACTAGGGCCAGAACATGGCCTCAGCTTGCCGTTTTAATTCCGCCCGGAAGTCCGGATGGGCGATGGCAATCAACTCCAGAGCCCTTTCGCGGTGCGTCTTTCCGCGCAGCCGGGCAATGCCGTACTCGCTGACAACAATATCGGACAAAGTCCTCGGCACCGTTACCATGGAGCCTTCTTTCAGCATCGGAACAATGCGTGATAATTTTCCGCCGCGGGCGGTCGATTGCAAGGCAGTGATGAAGCGCCCGCCTTTTGATAATTGGGCGCCGATGGCGAACGTCAGTTGGCCGCCGGGACCGCTGAGTATCGAAGGACCAACCGACTCCGCGGCGATTTGGCCGGTGAGATCAACCGCAACCGCGGCATTTATCCCTACAAATCTCTCGTTGGCAGCAACAACCCTGGGGTCGAGGACATAGTCGGAGTCAAATAGCTCGAACATCGGGTTCCTGTCGACAAATTTCATATCTTCGTTACTGCCGCCGAGCGCGATTGCCACAAGTTTACCGGGATTGATGGTCTTGCGTTTTCCGTTAATCACCCCGTCTCTGACCAGGGGAATGATGCCCCGCGGGGTTGTTTCCGAATGCCATCCCAGGTCGAGTTTACTATCCAGGTTGCCGTTCTGGGCAATGCATTCGGCGGCACTGCCCACACCAATCTGCAGCGTATCGCCGTCCTGTATTAAACTGCCGACATATCCGGCAATGTTTTTTTCCTCTTTACCGATTTCGGGAGCTTTCCTCCCCAGTTGGTCGCTTCCCGCGGCCGCTTTTTCAGTGGTTTGCTCCACAAAATAATCTATTTCCGAAACATGAATATAATTGTCGCCAAAGGTACGGATAAAGCTCTTGTTTATCTCAGCAATTACTATTTTTGCGCATTGCACCGCTTTCTTCTTACCCCACACTGAAGCACCAAAACTGCAAAAACCGTGCTCATCCGGCGGCGAAAGTTCGATAAGTAAAACATCGGCCTCGCTAACCTGCGGGTTCTGGGGAGTGATTCCTATCAAGCTCCCCGGAACGAAATCGCAGCGGCGCGCTGCCATAATGTCTCTGGCAATGGGACGGACATAGCTTATTTCAAGCGGGAAGCTGTCATTCCAGTCTTCATGATACCAGCCGAAATCCAGCGAAGGGGTTCGCATGAAGACTTTGACGTTATTCAGTTCTGCTTTGCGCTCAGTCATCGCACGGGCAATTGAAGGCGGTTCCCGCCCATGCGTAAACGAAACGCGGTCGCCGGATTTAATTACCCTGACCGCTTCCGCGGCAGAGACCGTCTTTCGCCGATATTCTTCTTTCCAGTCGCCAGCCATTTAAACCCTTTGTCAGAATCTATTTTTTCAGCGCACTCTTGGAAGGTAACCGGACGGTGGCGGAACCGGGCAGCGTAATTTCACCGCGCTGGTTTTCTCCCCAGCATTCGATNNCAGTTGGTAACCACATTGTCCAGCCAAGAAATTCTCTGGCAGCCGTAATCGTAAGCTCCCGGTATGCCAATGGTCTGTGCGCGGGAATCTTCCATGTGGACCAGTTCCGGAACATCGGCTAAACCGGTCCGAGCATCTACCATATCAGCGCCCTGATGCCGCTGGAAAAATCCCATGGCCAAACCGTGCGCCTTGATGAAGGGGCTGCCAGCGCCGATGAGCCAGGCATAAATATCACGGCGGGATAGTGGGCCTTTGATGACAGGTTGCAGCGCATCGCCGACAACAACGTCTTCCCAGTAACGAGGAGTCGCTCCGCGGACAATTTCGGACTCGTAATCTTTATAAATTTTATCCAGTTCTTCTTTGGTATATTCTGCCGCTTTGATATCCGCATACTTGCCTTTATCTTCAGCCGCTTTACGCGCGGCACGTACACACCAATCATGTGCCTTGGCGACCAGTTCTTCCCTCTGGTTGTAATATTTGATATCGTGGTATTGAATTACCGTTTTTCCGGCCATCTGGCTGTCTTTTACCAGAACATCTACCAACTCATTGGTATAGGTAAAAGTATCACCCTCCAGGATGGGTTTATAGAATTCCCACTGGTCACCGGAATGCCAGGCATGGACACCGGGCATACCCCTACCCTGTGCCGCCCAGTAAACGCTGTATAGAAAAGTCGGCGGGGCTACCAGCTTGCCAAACTTGGATTTCTTTGCATAATCTGGGTCGGTAAAGAGGGGATTGACATCTCCGATACCGTCGCAATAATGGGCAATGGTATCTCTGGTCGCCGAAGTATTAAAATAAGGACGCCGCGGCTTCCAAATAATATTCATCCTCTTTTTTAATTCATCAATCATTTCCTGGGTGATTTCTGTTGCATCAATAGCCATCGATTCACTTTCTCCATTTTTAATCAATTATTCAAATGAATACCCCGAATGGGTATAAATTTCTGGATTCTCTAAACTATTTTGGGAATCGCTCCGTCGACGGACAGGACCTGTCCTGTGACATAGGAAGAAGCATCGGAAGCGAAATAGACCACTGCCCAGGCGATGTCCTCAGGAACACCGAGACGCCCCAGGGGACAGGATTTACGGCGGCGTTCCCGCATTTCCGGGTCACCGGGACCGGTGGGCACAGCCCCCGGGGCGATAGCGTTCACACGGATATTATAAGGCCCCAGAACGTGGGCCATCGTCTGTGTCAGGTTATTGACCCCGGCTTTAGCGGCACCATAAGGCATGCTTACGAGCGACGGCATATAAGCGTACCAGGAGGAAATATTAATGATATTGCCTTTCTTCTGCTGTATCATGGTTTTGGCGGCGATTTGACTGCAGAGAAAGATACTTTTAAGGTTCAGATCAATGGCTGCATCCCAAATCTCTTCGGTTACTTGCAGCGGAGGAACCCGCATTTCTTTGGTAGTGCCGCCGGCATTGTTGACCAGGATATCAAGAGTACCAAAGACTTCAACCGTTTTATTTACCAGGTTCTCGACTTGAGCGCTTTGGCAAACATCGGTTTGTATGGCGATGGATTTTCTCCCCAGCGTTTCTATTTCCCGCACCGTTTCCGCAGCCGTCGCAGTATCCCGGTTGGCTACTATAATATTCGCTCCGGCCTGCGCTAAGGCGAGGCAGATACCTTTACCGATTCCGCGTCCCCCGCCGGTAACAATAGCGGTTCTTCCTGTCAAATCAAATACAGGTAAATTCATGTTGGCTAATTCTCCCTTTCCGCTCAGTCAGCTTTTTTTTCAGGCTCCATCAGCACATATTTTCTTTCTAATTCGGTGAATAAATCGATGCCGCGCAGCGTGTTCAAATATTGCCAGTAAGGCCCGCCGGGCGCCGGATAACCCTCAAGTGTCCCCTTCTCAAAAAGCCCTTTGTATAGTTCTATGACATATTTGGCGACGGCGCTGTTGGGCGGTCCAGGTACCCACATTTTGGCCCCGATTTCCTCATAATCTTTAGCGGAGAAATCATGTGGGCCCATTGCCCAGATTTTTACATCCGGCGCCCCTATTTTCTTGAAAAGTTCCTGGAGGGTCTCTTTGTTTCTGACTTTGAATTTTGAGGTCGGGGGAATTGCATGAGGGAGGATAACATCTACGCCCAGTTTGATACAGCCTTTGGCGCGGATTAGTAATTCCTCATCACCCAGTGTAGCCGCGGCGTCGATTCTGGCGACAATGACAAAATCCTTGTCTTCTTTATTCCGCGCTTCCAACACCGCCCCTATCTTGCCGTAAAATTCCTCACGGGGAAGGACCTCCTGCACCGCCAGGAACGGGCATTTGGTAGGATGTTTCTGGTCGTCAAGAAACATACCGGCAGCGCCAACCTTGATCAGTTCGGTGGTCGTGCGGTAAGCCGCCAAAGCGCCCCCGTACCCGTCATCAGCATCGACAATTAGGGGGACTTTAATTGAATTTACCATATATTTAGCACAATTTACGATTTCGCTGGCCGTAGCAATGCCGACATCCGGCATACCCAGTTGCGAGTCGCGGACACCCGCACCGCTCTGGAAAACGGCTTTAAAACCTACCAGCTCGGCACATCTGGCTGTAATACAATCATAGGCGCCCGGCACCAGCAAAAGCCCCGGTTCATTCAGTAAATTACGCAGCATGGTTGTCTTTTTCATCTAATTTCCCTCTATATTTAATTAATTTTTCCGCACGAATTACTTCTTGACCTTGCCTGCCGCTACCAGCTTATCAGCGTATGGGTCCATACCGCCGACTTCGAGGATTTCCTGTAAAAAGTCAGGGAAGGGCGTGAACTTTAGTGCCTTTCCCGTAGTGAGATTGTTAATCGTACCGGCGTGTAAATCAACTTCCAGTTCATTTCCCGCTTTCGCAAACTCATTGATACCCTTCAGTTCAACGATAGGTAATCCCACCGCAATCGAATTACGGAAGAAATTACGGTCGAAAGATTCCGCGATAACGCAGGCTATCCCGCACTGTTTTATTGCCAGGTTCGCCTGGAAATGGTCGTGGCCGCAGCCCATGTTAGTGCCGGCCACCATGATGTCGCCTTTCTTTACTTTTTTGGCAAAATCAGGGTCGACATTAGCCATGCACCAGTTCCCGACGTCTTCCAGTTTGATTAAACCGGCGTCGAATTTCCGGAACGGAACAATTTCATAGTCAACATCCAAGTTATCGCCGAAAACCCAGACATTACCTTTAAATTTTAAAGCCATTTTCGATTCTCCCTATAAGTATTTGCGCGGGTCGGTTATTTTTCCTTCGATAGCGGAAGCAGCGACGGTGGCGGCGCTGCCCAGATAAACCTGCGCGCTTTCATCTCCCATGCGGCCTGGTAAATTGGTCGTGCTGGAGGTGATGCATACCTCGTTTTTCGCCAGGGGAGTGTAAAAACCGGGACACATTCCGCAGCCCGGAGCGCAAATAAAGCAGCCGGCATCCAGCAAGGTGGAGATTACTCCTTCCTTATCGACACGCGACATCGAGTCCGTGGATCCTGGCGTAATGTTGAAGAGGACCTTGGGATGGACCTTGCGGCCCTTCAGGATTCTTGCTGCCATCCGCAAATCTTCATCACGGCCGCTGGCGCAGGAACCGAGGAATGCGTTAGTAACCGGCGTGCCTTCGACGTCTTTGATATTATGCACCAGGTGCCGATCCGGCGGTACTACGACCTGCGGCTCGATTTTAGAGCCGTCATAATTGTAGGTTTTGATATACTTCGCGTCTTTATCGCTGTATTGCGGTTCAAAATGAACTTTGGTCCGCGCTTTGAAAAAGTCGATAATTCCCTGGCTGGGATTAACGATACCGGTTTTAGCTCCTGTAAACATGGCGAGACAGCACATCGATTGGCGCCCGTCCATGCTCATACTATCCATTACCGGCCCGGTGAATTCCATGACCTGATATATTGCACCGGTAGGACCGATTTGACCGAGGATGTATTCATAAACATCACGGCCCATCACGCCGTCCTGCAATTTACCCGTGATATTGAATTTAATGCTTTCCGGCACGCGGAACCAGGTCCAACCGGTGCGCAAAAAAGCAGGAGCAGAGGCGGACATGCAGCTGCCGAAGCAGCCGACACCGCCGACGGTGATGGCATGTCCGTCAGTCATCGCCGAGAAATAGACACTGCCGGGCAGCGCCAGGGCTTTCTCAACCGCGAGGTGATGGCAATTGCCGATGCGGCCCAATTCCAGAATATTTTCATCAGCCACGCCCAATTGCTTTAACCAGTTACTATTGCGGCGGTGGTTTTCACGGTTAGTCGTGGTAGAACCGACCCGGGTATAGGAACCGCAATGTTCCGGAGCGAAGATTATCTTGCTTGGGTCAAACAGCGTCCAGTCCTGGCTCTTCCATTTGCCGAAGCGTTCCGACATATCCGTGCCCGTTAAAATGAACGGGTGGTCGATTCTGGATGCCGAAAATTGAACGTATTCACCGGGTGAAACTTCTGATTTACCGACAGCCTTTGCCATAATCTTTTCAATAATCGTTTTTCCCAATTGGCGCAACCTCCCTTCCGGTCTCATATTTCCAGTCTATATTGGCGAAGTGGACTTCTATATTAATCATACAATAATAAATATTTTTTGCCGCAAAACAGACTGAAATTCAGTTGTAAATGCAGGGCATGGAATTCAGTTCTCTGTTGCCAGGTCGTTAATCAGATTTATCGCTGCTATTTTCTGGCTTCTAGGTTAACATCACTAAAGCGGGCTTGTAAAGTTTTAATAATAACGTCTTCGGCTTTATCCAACCCTAAAACACCGGTATCGAGCGAGAGATGATATTGGCGGGCATCGAGCCAATCCTGTCCGGTCAAAGCCTTGAGATAATATCCCCGGTCCTGGTCGATGGAATTAATTAATTTTAACGCCTCGGCTGCCGTAACTTTATATAATTCCTGAACACGCTGCTGACGGAAGTTGATATCAGCATGTAAGAATACACTTAAACATCCCGGATGCTGGCGCAGGACGAAGTGGGCGCCGCGCCCGACGATAACCGCGCTGCGTTGGTTGGCAATCCGTGTAATAATGTCGGATTCAACTTTATAAAGATTTTTGTCATTAAGGGTATCGATTGGCGGCGGGTCATACGCCCACGAAGTAGTATCCACAAAAGATTGCAGCATCGCCTGCCAGCGGGATGTTACTTTCTCATCCCGGACTGCCAGGTTCTCTTCGGGGATTTTAAGTTCTTCGGCAGCCTGACGCACGATTTCATGATCCAAATAGAGGGCGTTCAAACGAAAGGCTAACCGCTGTCCCAGGTAGGCTCCTCCGCTTCCCAATTGGCGGCTGATAGTGATGACATGCGGCGCAGCTTCGGTCATGTTGGCTCCTTTATTTCTTGAAAAGTTTGGTAATTATCTATAATCACGCATTTTATTACGGAATATTATATACCCATCTCTAAGAGAGGACAACACAAAATTTCCGGAATGCAGTCAGAATCTCAGGACATTCGGATGAAATATTGCTATTTTGAAAAAGATTATTGTAATTTCGGTGAATTGAAATACAGCCCGGAGATTTTCCGGCTGCCGTCAAAAGAAATGGAAACCCACACCCCAGCAGGTTCAAGACTGTATTGGGCATAATATTCAATCGTTAAAATATTATTAGTGGAGGTGACGATTTCGAATTCTTTGGACTGGTAATCACCAACTGTTGATGACATCAGTTTGTAAAGTTTGGAAAAAGCCGATTGAGACATGGCCTTTTTCATCGTCTGATTGAAGTCTTTCGTAAAACCAGCCAGATCGTTGTTTTGCAGGGAAACCAGCGCATTCTCGGTTTCCAAATCGGCATAAGACCGTAAGTCACTGACATCTATTGGTTTTCCGGCCAGGCTTGGAGAACTGAGCACCAGACCCTGTACTTCATAACTGCTGTTAACCGGTTGCACAGTTACAGACACCGAAACACCGGCCGGTTCTTTGGAATATTGTGCGATATAAATAACAGAAACAGATCCACTTTTATTCGTCATACTGAAGAATAAATCAGACTGATAATCCCCTACCGCAGTTTGCATTTGACTGTAAAACTTGTCAAAAGCAGACTTGTTAATGGCATTTTTCATTGTCTGACTGAAACTTTGTGAGAAACCGGCGTAGTCATTATTATTTAGAGAAGTCAGAATATTTGTGACTATCGGGTCAACTGAAGTTTGAACCACGGCGGTATTCACCGGAGTCGCTGTTGGCCCACATCCACTCAGCAAAGCAGCGATTCCTAATATTGCCAATGCTCCCATCACAAATTTTTTGATTTTATTTCTCATATTCTCTCCGGTGTAAACAGAACGCGGCTAACTTTTGTTTTTCAATCTCTTGCCACGTCTCTTTTCAATGTTTATATATATTTGTAATTATACCATCGTACGCCAAACACCAGCTATTAGGAAAGAAATCAATACCGATTATCAGTTTAAATCTGCTACGATTATTCATACCCAACAATTGAGTAGAAACTTTACAAATTACCATAGTATGTTATATTATGCAAATAACGTGTTGATTTATTAAAAGGCTGGGGAATGTCTTCTGAGGATTTACGCCATCCGGATTCTGGTTTACCAATTGAACCGCTGCTCAAAGGTATTTTAAGCATTGCCATTATCGACCTGATAAAAGATAAATCCGTTCACGGCGGCGAAATTTACCAGAGTCTTAAAGAAAAATACCAGATTGATACCCCCCGGGCGATAATTTACAGCGTTCTCCGGAAAATGGAAGGTGATGGCCTGCTAGTCTCCAGTTGGGACATTCCGGAAAGCGGTCCCGCAAGGAGAATTTATCATATCACGGAAGAAGGCCTTCAATATTTGAAGTATGCTGGGGACAGACTCAGACGGTCGAAACAAATAATAATGATTCTACTGGGCGAGAAACCTTAGATTCATATACTCACTGTTCTGATTAAAATATGCCAGCGGATAGGATGAACATTTAGGTATGCGGATTGTTTCCAGGCTAATCGGACTCACGAAAAAATATTGGAAGTGGCTAATTGTAGCCTTTGCCTGCCTTGTTTTAGCAACGGCTGCCAGTTTAATTGTGCCTATATTAATCGGTGACGCGGTCAATAATGCGCTTCACATTGACGCAACGACACTGAAAGTCACCGGTAATATGCGACTGCTCGTGATGTACGGCATCGGTATCCTGGTGCTCAGTCTGTTACGTGGTTTATTCACTTTCGGGCAAAACTATTTCAGTGAATTTATCGGTCAGAATGTCGCATACGACCTCAGAAACAGGTTATACGACCGGATACAACACCTCAGTTTTTCTTTCCATGATACCGCGCAAACGGGACAACTGATGTCCCGTGCCACCCAGGATGTTGAAGGAGTCCGGTTCTCCCTGTCGGGAGGCATGGTCCGGATGATTTACATCATTACGCTCTTTACGAGCATCTCCGTAATTATGTTCACGATTAACTGGCGGCTCACCCTGGTTAGCTTTGCCTGTTTGCCGTTCATCGGATATGTCGCAATTGTGCTGGTATCAAAATTACGCCCCTTGTGGACCCGGATTCAGCAGCAAATGGCTTCGATGGGTACGGTTTTACAGGAAAACCTATCAGGTATCAGAGTCGTCAAAGCTTTTTCACGCCAGCAATTTGAGAGGCAAAAATTCGAAAAAGAAGCACGGATTTTATACGACGACCAAATCCGTGTGGCCCGTGTTCAGGCGTTTGGCGGACCACTTATGACTTTCCTCACCACGATCGCCAGTTCTTTAGTGCTCTGGTACGGCGGTATGCAGGTCATTCAGGGTCATTTGACCGCCGGACAATTGACCACTTTCTACATTTATCTGGGGTTACTGATCCCACCGATTAGAATGCTCGGCCCCATCGTCGACCTGACCAGCCGCGGCATTGCGTCGGGACAGCGTATTTTTGAAATTCTGGATACTCAATCGGCGGTTCAGGAAAAACCGAACGCGTTGGTATTGGCTAATATTACCGGCGACGTCAAATTCAGCGGGGTAAATTTTAAATACCAGCGGTTGGGCGGCCGTGATACCTCGGGCAACATCCTCGAGGATATAAATCTGGAAACTAAATCGGGCGAAATGGTCGCGTTATTGGGCGCCACCGGCAGCGGGAAAACAACGCTGGTAAACCTGATCCCACGGTTTTATGATGTAACGGCCGGCAGTATCACAATTGACGGTGTAGATATCAAAGATGTGACATTGGATTCTCTGAGAAAGAATGTAGGTATTGTTCAGCAGGATGTTTTCCTGTTTACCGGCACAATCAGGGACAACATTGCTTACGGCGCAGTGAAAGCCAGCGAAGAAGACATCATTAATGCCTCAAAGAGCGCACAACTCCACGATTACATCGCATCATTGCCGAATAAATACGATACCTGGGTGGGGGAACGAGGAGTAACTCTATCCGGCGGGCAGAAACAAAGATTGGCGATTGCGCGTACCTTATTGATTAACCCGCGCATCCTGATATTGGATGATTCGACTTCCAGTGTCGACACCGAGACCGAATACCTGATTCAGCAGGCGCTCCGGGAATTAATGAAAGGGCGCACCACCTTTGTAATCGCTCAAAGGCTGCAAACCGTGAAAGATGCACAGCAGATTTTTGTGCTGGATAAAGGTAAAATTGTCGAACGCGGCACCCATCTCCAATTACTTAAAGAAGGCAAAATATACCGGCAAATCTATGAGCTCCAATTACGCGCTCAGGAAGAAGCTTTGGGCAGCGAGGTGAGAATATAATGTTTGGCGGCGGAGGAATGGGCGGACCAGGTGGTTTTATTCGGGCACCAATGCCCGGCGGCGGTCCCGGCGGTCCCGGCGGGGGATTGACACGTGCCGCAGATCTTACCGATGAGGCAGTTTTTGGCAAGGTCTACGACCGTAAAGTGGTCTCACGTATGGCCCGTTATCTTAAAAATTATAAAGCCGGAGTGACGGTGGCTTTTGTTTCCATGGTGATCGCCACGCTCACCCTGCTGTTTATGCCGCTCTTATTCGCTGACGGCATCAATATTATTGAAACGAACGACCCCCAAAAACTGGATATTATCGTCAAATATTTCGTGACGATTTTTCATGTACAGGGCAACACTCATATTCTCACGGCGATATTTATCATCTTTGTCATCAACGGCCTGATCGCCCTAGGCAGTCAATACTTGCAACAATACGCTATGTCTAATGTCGGACGGGGCCTGCTTTTGACGCTGCGGTTGCAAATGTTTGAGCACCTGGAGAAATTATCCATGGCCTTTTACGACCGTAATGAAGTCGGCCGTATTATGTCCAGGGTACAGAATGATGTCGGGTCCCTTCAGGAAATCCTCAGCAACGGTGTCCTGCTCGTTTTTGCCAGTCTGATAAGTCTCGTGGGTATCATCATTATCATCATGTATATGAATGCCCGACTGGCGCTCCTGACAATGACGGTCATTCCTATTTTGGCGATTGTCATGATGGTCTGGCAAAATTATTTGAAAAAAGCATTCATCCGGGTACGGCAAGCGATCTCAGTAGTGAATGCGGACTTGCAGGAGAATATTTCCGGGGCCAAGGTAATTCAGAGCCTGTCCCGGGAAAAGATTAATTTCCAGCGTTTTGATAATTTAAACTGGGAAAACCTGGATGCCAACATTTCCGCCACCCGCCGGGCGACCGGACTGCAACCGGTTGTTGAGCTCCTTTTAGGGGCGGCAATTGCCCTTGTCATTATTTACGGCGGTTCGCAGGCAATCGCCGGTAAACTGCTGCTTGGTTCACTGGTGGCATTCGTCCTTTACGTGCAAAACTTTTTCAACCCAATTCGTGATTTAAGCATGCAATATGTTGAGTTGCAACGGGCCATGGCCAGCTGTCAGCGTATTTTTGAAGTGCTGGACACAAAAATTGAAATGGTCGATTCCCCCGATGCGATTGAATTACCACGGATTAAAGGTCAAATCGATTATAACCATATTTCATTCCAATACCTTCAGGATCGAGAGGTATTACACGATGTCGATTTGCATATCCAGCCGGGGGAAACAATTGCCTTTGTCGGCAGCACCGGCGCCGGCAAGAGCACCATGGTAGCGTTGGTCGACCGGTTTTACGAGGTCACCAAAGGAAGTTTGACAATCGACGGATACGACGTGCGCAAGGTCACACAGGATTCGCTGCGCAAGCAAATCGGGGTAGTGCTGCAAGATCCGTTCCTCTTCTCCGGAACAATCAAAGAAAACATTGCCTACGCGCGTGCAGATTATAGTGAAGAGAAGTTAATCGAGGCAGCCAAAGCAGTTGGCGCGCACGATTTTATCATGCGGCTCGAAAAAGGCTACGACACCATGCTGCAGGAAAGAGGCAGTAACCTGAGCCAGGGGCAGAGGCAGTTGATCAGTTTTGCCAGAGCCGTCCTGTCCGACCCCAGAATTCTGATTCTTGATGAAGCTACAGCCAGTATCGATACTCAGACAGAGGTAATCATTCAACAGGCTTTAAAGCAGCTTTTACAAGGAAGGACTTCGTTAGTCATTGCCCACCGTCTTTCCACCATCCATGATGCAAGCCGCGTCGTGGTAATGGAAAACGGCAGGATTATTGAAATTGGTAATCATAAGGAACTCATCGAAAAGAAGGGTGTCTATTACCACCTTTATACAATGAGTTATGCCTACAATGATGAAAAAGCCGGACCGACGGAAAAACACGGGACTACCTGAACCTGAATCTGTCAATTAAATTGAGAGAGGATTTTTCTGTATGGCTAAAGTGGCTCTTGGAGCGCGCACTCTTCTTTTACCGTTGCCCTCGGTTCTGGTCGGCGCGGATGTAGACGGCAAACCGAATTTTTCAGCCTATGCATGGTGCGGCATTGTGAATAGCCGGCCCCCGATGCTCTCGGTTTCTTTCCGCCCGCAGCGCCTTACGTTAAAAGGCGTCAAGCAGAACGGTACGTTTTCCGTGAACATACCTTCGGTTGACCAGGTTAAAGAAACAGATTATTGCGGTACTTTCTCCGGGCGAGACCGGGACAAAGTCGCCGATTGTAAGTTCACCGTTTTTTACGGAAAAATGGCGCACACGCCGTTAATCAGCGAATGCCCGATAAACATGGAGTGCCGTGTTTTGCATATGCTTAATCTCGGCAGTCAGGAAATGATGGTTGCGTTGATTGAGGAAGTTTATATCACCGATTCGTGTCTTACTGACGGTCAGCCGGATGTCGCCAAAATCAATCCTTTTCTGTGGGTTTCCCGTCCTTCAAACCAGTATTGGTCCTTCGGCAAACCGCTGGGCGCGGCTTTCATTATCGGGAAAGATATCAAGCCGTAATTTGAACCTCTAAAAAATATGGGGCAATCTAATTTTAGTTAGGTTGCCCCATACTTAATTATTCGTTAAAAACACCTGTCCGGTTTATTTCAATTCCTGCATGCAGCGGTTAAAGTAACCCCTTGACTCCGCCGTAATCCCCATCTGCCGGGACAAGGGGAAGGTGAAAGCGCCGATTACATCCAGGTCCATCGCTCCCTCGTAGCCGATTTTCTTGAGCGCTTTCAGGATTTTCGGGAACTCGACTCCGCCCCTGCCGGCAATTTCTTCCTCGGCCAGCGCTTCATAGTGCAATCTATCGGGCACATCCGGATATTCACGCAGATGCACATGAACAATTTTTTTTCCGAGTTTGCGCACTGTTTCTGAAGCATCTTCTCTGGCTCTGAATATATGCAAAGTGTCAAGGTTAGCCCCCAAGCCCGGGGAGTCAATCTCGTTTAACATTTGCAGCATGGTCGCGGTATTATACACAGAAGCCCCGACATGCGGCTTTATCGCCAGGATAACGCCGTGACTTTCAGCGGCTTTGCTCATTTCGCGAATGACCTTAAATTCCTCTTTTGTCGTCTCTTTATCGTCAGACTTCCCGCCGCAGCGGATGGTGACTACCGGAACGCCAATCTTTTCGGCCACTTCGAACATAATTTTCATAGCCGTGATGCGGTCGTAACCGGGCTGGTCGCCAAACCCTGCATGAATCCCAAATAATCCCAAATTATGCTTTTTCGCGGTGGCCTTGATTTCATCGGTGTACGACTTTTTGGTTACTAATTCTACATGTCGGGCATAATGGGCCAAACAAGCCAATTCCGCCCCTTCATAGCCGGCCCAAGCAATGTGCTGGAGCGCTCCGTAAAGGTCAAGCTGGTTAAAAAGAACTGTACTGCATCCTAATTTCATTATCGTTACCCCCCTGTATATTTTGTCTTTAGTCTAATCAGATTTCAGATTTTTGTCAAAGTCTTATTTTAAACTTTGATTTGCGACAAAGGTCATATTTATAAACACTGGATAGGTTTAAAATGAACTAAGAAAATATTTAATGAGGAGAAGCATATGGTTACAGAAATTAACGATCAGAATTTTGACAGTGAGGTTATTAAATCCAAGATACCGGTAGCGGTGGACTTCTGGGCGCCGTGGTGCGGTCCCTGCCGTTCGCTGGCGCCGATAACAGAGAAACTAGCCGAATCCTACGCCGGTAAAGTGAAGTTCTGTAAAATCAATGTCGACGAAAATCCGGAAATGGCGGGGAAATACAAAGTGATGAGTATTCCGCTGATCTTATTTTTCAAAGCCGGCGTCCAAAAAGACAGCTCTCTGGGATTAGTGCCGGAGGCCGCCCTCAAGGCCAAAATCCAGGCATTAGTGTAGAAATTACTCAATTCAGTTAATATTAAGATATCAACGGGCTATTATTTGGCATTTAAAACAAGGAGATCGCATGTCCGAACAAAAACTGGATGTTAACGAACTGAAAAAAGGCGGGATGGTGCCTCTGCGGGAAAAGGACATGTTTTCCATTTGGGTAAAAACCGAATGCTGCAATTTAAATTCCACGCAATTACGAAGACTGACTGATATTACGGATAAATACGCACGCGGCTTTTTATTGTTTACGTCAAGGCAGATTCCGATCATCCCTTTTGTCAATGTAGCTAACATCTTCGACGTAAAACGTGAACTGGCCGAAGCGGACATGGGGATGGACCATAACGGCCCCATCGTGCGGAACCTGAACATCTGCTACAGCGATAAAATTTGCGACGATGCGGCGGTTAACTGTATCCCGCTCGGCGAAAAGCTGGAAAAATTCTTCGGCAGCCAACTGGCGCATAAAATAAAAATCGGCGTTGTCGGGTGCAGCAAAGACTGCGTGATGTCCCGCGTATTGAACGACCTGAGTCTGGTTGGCATTGATGACGGTAAAGAAAAAAGTTATGAAGCCTATGTCGGCGGGCGGCTGGGATTAAATCCGTTTGTCGGCGTTAAAATCGCCGACCATATGACCGAAGATGCCTGCGTCAACCTGGTGCAGAATTATTTCGACCTGTTGACGGCTGAAGGTATAAAGGGGGAAAGAGCAGCGGATGTTATCAAACGGTTTGGCATCGATGAATTCAAAGCCAAACTCACCCACAATTTAATCCGGAATGCGACATTGCCGGCAGTCCATTATTCGACTAAACAGGAAAGACAACATCCCGATACGATGATACTGAAAATCCGAGCCGTTTGCGGGGAAGTAACCACGGAACAGATCCGGAAACTGGCGGATATTGCGGAAAAATACGGGAACAGCATTATCCATTTTGCCGTTAGGGGCGGGCCGGAAATTCCGGATACCAGTAAAAAAGCCATACCTGCCATCCGCAAAGAATTAGCCGCGGTTAATCTGCACCTGCTCGAAGATAACGTAGAAAATATGCAGTCCTGTTTCGGGGATTATTGCAGCGAAGGCCTGTTCAACCCACAGGGATTGTTGAAAAGAATCGAGAAAAGAATCAACGAACTAAAAATTAAAGACTTGAAAATCACCGTCTCCGCCGCCGGTTGTCCCAGTTCCTGCGGTATTGCGCATCTCAGCGATATCGGTTTCCACGGCGTGATGATACCGGTGGTGGATATCGCGCTTTGCACCGGGTGCGGGACGTGCGTGACCGCCTGTAAACGCAAAACTATTCAGGTCAAGGACAAAAAAGCTGTTATCGAAATGAAGAATTGTGCTTTTTGCGGTGCCTGCCGCTCGGCCTGCCCACAGAAAGCTATCGGGGAGAAACGGCGGGGGATTGCTGTTTTACTCGGGGGCAGAGGTGAACCGGGTACCCAGTTGGGTACCACTATCGCGCAGTTCGTTTCTGAAGACGAAGCGTTTGAAATCGCGGATAATCTGATTCAACTGCTGAGTAAAACCAGGTTGGACACTAATCAGTTAATCGCTAAAATGGGTTTCGCTGAAGTCAAGAAAACATTATTGATGAAAGAAAAGTAAAATATATCCAATCGGTTAACAAAGACAAAAAAGAAGAGGGCCTGCCCCATGGGGCAGGCCCTCTTTGTGTTGAATCGTTTCTGAGAATCCTCTCAGGTTAATTCAGTAACTAGTGTCCTAATGAGGACTTTAAGGAAGTATTGATCCACACAGCCAGCGGTGCGCCATCAGCGAAGCCGCCACCGACAACTGCGTCGCCTAAGGTATTGTTACCGACGGCGCCCATGATCCACGGCTGGACCATGTTGAAGGTTGACGGTTGTGCCAGGGAGATCGCGAAGTGGTTCTGGGCAACGTACAGGTTGCAATCATGAAGCAGTTTCTGTACGGCGCCTACGCTCTGCGCGGCAATGGCATCATTGTTGAATTTGACCATTACCGGGTCGTTAACCAGGATGTAGTTGCTCTGATATCCGGGGGTGAATCTCATGAACTGTCTGAAGATATCAAAGTTGAAACCTAAAATACCATGACCGCGGGCGGCCAGCGCATCGTGAAGGTGACCGGTCATAACAAAAGCCTGCCAGGAAGGATCATCCTTCAGGGTGATGCTCATGTTAATGCCCACCGCTGCCAGTTCGGACTGTACGATTTGATACAAACCCTGATCGGCGTTCGAGTCCAAAACAAGATCGGGGTTAAAGCCGCTGGGGAAGCCGGCAGTCGCCAGCATCTGTTTGGCCAGTGTCGGGTCATAGGTATAGGTGGCCTGCACATCTGCCGGCCAGTCAGGATAGGCATCGCCCCAGCCGCCGATACCCATCTGGTTCTCGGTTAAGGACGCGGGCCACGGGGTGCCGTAACCCTGATAGTATGTTGCGGTAATCGTTTTGATGTCGATCGCGTGCTGCATTGCGATTCTGACGTTGAGGGAATTAAACGGGGCAACGTCATTTCTCGGGTCCAGGGTGTATTCTGTTCCCTGCGGTTTCTGTTTCACAACGATTTCAGGATTAGTTTTCATCATGTTCAAAGCATCTTGAGTCGGCATTGAACCATAGCCGTCAATCTTACCAACGCGCATGGCTGCCTCGCCGGTAGGATTGCTCGGGATGATGAGCATTTTAAATGTTGCGACGTAAGGAAGTTTGTTTTGCGGCCAGCGCAGGTCAGTGCCCCAATAATTGGGATTGGCGATATAGGTCGCCGAACTGCCGGAAACAAAGTCAGTCAGGATGAAAGGTCCGGAACCGATGGCATTGCGCCAGTTCACCAACTGCGGTTGAGCAGTGGTGGTATAGGCGGTTACGGCATCGGGGCATTCGATGGAATCGTCAGCGCCGGCTGCTTCCATGATTGTCAATATTGACGTCGGTCCGACAGCGCCCTGCTGCCAGTTGAAAGTGACGGTGTATTTATCAGTCGCAACGACTGATAAAAGCGGATTCCAGCCGGTAACGGAAACATAATAAGGATCTTTTGTAAAACCGCCGCCCAAACCTAATAACCGGTTGTAATGGGCGACGATATCAGAAGCGACTAACTGGCGGCCGTAGGCCGGCGCGATGTTCTGCCAGTAGACATTCTGGCGGAGAGTACAAATAACGGTGTAGGGGTTGGGCATCGAATAGCTCGACATCATCCAACCGGTGGCATATTGATCCGGTAACCAGCCGATTTCAAAATCCCAGATTGATGGGTCGGTGGCGTAGTTACCATACCATAGTTGTGCCAGATACGGGGCATACCCGGCTTGCCCGTTGGTGCTGGA
>PMCB01000032.1 GCA_003153955.1 Dehalococcoidia bacterium
TCCTGTACATTTTGGCTGAAAGCCAAAAGTATTTCGGCCTGCGGGCCTCAAGAATTACAAACCGGGGAAAATAGCTTCAAGCTTTGCTTGAAGCTATTTTATTTCATTGTCATTGTCGGGCTTGACCCGACAATCCAGAGACCTTGGACATTCTCCGGTTTTTATCTATAAGTGCCGGAAGACACGCCAGGGTTTTTCCGTTCCGTCCGCGCCTATTAGGAAAAAGCGCATCATCACCATATTGTAATCGTCGACGGCCTGCTTGATGGCGTTGTCCGGTTTCAGGAAGCCGGTGGTCAGCAATTTACGGGTCGGCTGCACCACCACCGCCACGCCCAGTTTGTGCAGGATATCGATATTTTCATGGTCGAAGATAAAGGAATCCGTGGCCGCCGCTGAATCTTTCAGGGAGACTTCAAATTCGGCCGCGCGTTCTCCGGCAAATTTTGCGGAATCTTCACGGTTGGTCTGCCCGCCGCATTCGGCCAGTAAAACGGCATCTCTGACAAAGGCAAAAGAGTTGGATTGAATGGCTTTGGCGCCGATCCAGGCTAAATGGGCGTCCTTCAATTCACTGTCGGTCGGCTGGCGTTTGCTCAGCACTTCAAAGCCGTATTTTGTATTGAAGAATGTGGTTTTATCGGCTTCGGTAATCACCGGCTTATTGCCGATGGTCCATTTCATGTTCAGTCCGAAAATGCCGGAAAGAATTTTCTCCCAGCTGTCCAGCGGGGAAACATCGATGATGCGCAGGTTCTTCATGACTTCAGCCAGTTTTTCACTGCAGCCCGCTTCGAATCCGGGCGCCGCCAGCACATCCAACAGGAATTTTTCGGTTTTATTCTTTTCTACCAGGAAATCGGCCGTCTCACGGGTCAGTTTGGACGAAGTGCACATCACCCCGCCGAACGGCGACTTTTTATCGGTGGTGAGAGCAATTTTCAAGGCTTCCAGTTGATTGGTGCGGGCTGCGTAAACGGCCGGATTAGTATGTTTATTGATTACCACGGTTTCGGTGCGCTTGTCTTTCAGGAATGCCATGGTTTTGCTCATTTCGGTCGCAACCGCGAAACCGTTCAGGTCGATGTGGTTGGTAAAGCCCATGCCGCGCCCTTCGATGACTTCGGTATAGGAGTTGCCCGGCTCGCCGATGTATCCGGCCTGGTGGGGATTATCGCCGCTGCGCATCGGGTTCAGGACATATTTCACTTCTTTTTTCGAGCCGTCATCATAAGTAAAAATGACTTTCATTTCTTTGGGCGTGGGCATGTTTGAGTACCTCCGCTGTTTATTTGAAAAAATGATAGAGAAATGCCTGAAAAATTGGCTGGGGATAGAGGATTCGAACCTCTCCTCACAGATTCAGAGTCTGCTGTCCTACCACTAGACTAATCCCCAGTGCCGATTGAAATTATAGCACAGGCGTAAAATACTGACAACTTTGATGTTGTTATTCCGGCGAAGGCCGGAATCAAGATTAATATGGATCCCGATTTTCATCGGGATGGAGATAAGATAAATGGATTGTTCGGGAAAATCCCCCCTAATCACTCCCGCGTAAACATCAGGGCTTTCCGATGATCGGTTCGATACACATTTACTGCGTAAAGTGTACAATGTCCCCTCACTACATTTGCTTTGCAAAGTACCGAAAATGGCTTTAATCCTCTCCCTCAAGGGGCGAGGAGACTAATCCTGGGATTTTAATATTTGAATTTCGTCTTCATTGTTTGGCAGTTGGTATTTGGAACTTGGAATTTTATTCCAGTCTGTAGGCATGGAGACCCTTCGCTGCGCTCAGGGTGTTGCTAACAAAAAAGAGGGGGCTGTTACAGCCCCCTCTTAAATAACTTAAAACTCAGAACTGGACTTATAAACCTTTCTTGGCAACGAAATCGGCCAGGTCGCCGAGGCGGCAGCTGTAACCCCATTCATTGTCGTACCAGGCGATTACTTTAATCATGTTGCCGCCGATACCGATGGTGCTCAGGGCATCTACGATGGCGCTGTGGGCATTACCCTTGAAGTCGATACTGACCAGCGGTTCTTCGCAATACTGGATGTAAGTGGACATTGGGCCGGCTGCGGCTGTTTTCAGCGCCGCGTTGATCTGTTCCGGGGTCACGTCTTTGGAGAATTCCAGTGAGAAGTCGCAGCAGGAGACATCGGGGGTTGGGACGCGGATGGACATACCGCTGAGTTTGCCTTTCAATGAGGGAATGACCTGGGCAATCGCCTTGGTGACGCCGGTGGTGGTGGGGATAATACTCACGGCAGCGGCGCGGGCGCGGCGCAGGTCTTTATGGAAAACATCCAGAATTTTCTGGTCGTTGGTGTAAGAGTGAATCGTTGTCATAAAACCCTTATTGATGCCGAAGGCATCGTTCAGGACTTTGGCGATAGGAGCTACGCAGTTGGTGGTGCAGGAAGCGTTGGAGATAATGTTGTGTTTCGCGGGGTCATATGTATTTTCATTGACACCCAGGACGATGGTGATATCTTCATTGGTGGCGGGTGCGGAAATCAGGACCTTTTTCGCGCCGCCCTTTAAGTGAGCCGCGGCAGCCGCGCCGTCAGTGAAGAAACCGGTGGATTCGATGACGATGTCAACGCCGTAATCTTTCCAGGCGATTTTAGAGGGGTCTTTCTCTGCCAGTACTTTGACCTTTTGTCCGTCGATCAAAATACCGTCGGCGACAGCTTCAACTGTGCCCTTGTACTGCCCGAAGGTGCTGTCCCACTTTAAAAGATGGGCATTGGTTTTATTATCTGTCAGGTCGTTTACGGCAACGATTTCCAGATTACCCTTGTGATATTGGTTGATTGTGCGCAGTGTGAGTCTTCCGATGCGGCCGAAACCATTGATACCGACTTTTGTTGTCATTGTTTTCTCCTGTTATGTTCTAATCAGTCAATTAGATTTTATCAAATATATTTGTAGTACACAATGTTATCCCGTGTTACCGATGTTACTTTACCATCGACACTCATTGCTTTCAGGTGCGCCAGTGTTTCCGAGACGGCGGAAAGTTGAGCGACCGGCTTTAAGTCCGCGTATTTGATGCCGCCCTGTTCCGGCATCCAGGTAACCAGCTCGGCGATTTGATAGGCTGTCATTTCCTGCCGGTTCATCGCTTTCAGGATTTCCGCGCTGCGCACTTCATGGTGACGGATGATTTCGTCCACCCTCTTTGGCAGGTCTCGGAATATATTTTCGTGCGCCGGTAAAACGATGTCGACGGCCAGTTTTTTCACGGTTAAAAGAGAATTAATGAAGTCCCCCAGCGGGTTGTTCGTCGCGGCCGGCGTCAAACTAATATTCGGCGTAATCACCGGCAGCACATGGTCGCCGGAGAATAAAATCTTTTGTGTCGGTTCGTAAAGGCAGATGTGTCCCGGTGAATGTCCCGGCGTCCAGACTACCTGCAGGTTGAACTTTCCTGTCGCAATGGTCTCGCCGCCTTGAAGCAATACGTCGGGCGCGGCCGGAAGTGGTTTGCGGAAACCGGCAATCGGCGCGCGCACCGCCCCAAGCATTTCTGCCGGCACGCCGTTCAGCGTAAACCAGACTTCAACCTGGTGTAAAAAGTCTTCCGTGACTTCATAGCGCGTGCGGAAAACTTCCTTTTCCTTATCATGGATATAAATTTTCGCGCCGGATATTTCTTTAATTCTGCCCACCAGGCCGAAATGGTCGAAATGGGCATGGGTAATGATGATTTGCCCGATATCCGGTAAACCGACGCCGACTTCCGCCAGCTGGCGGTTAATCGAATTAAAGGCCGTGTTGCTGTCCCACCCGGTGTCGATCAGCGTATAG
Organism: Dehalococcoidia bacterium; assembly: GCA_003153955.1. GTDB lineage: Bacteria > Chloroflexota > Dehalococcoidia > Dehalococcoidales > Fen-1064 > Fen-1064. The sequence goes on from PMCB01000032.1 coordinate 3,821, forward strand.
TTTTTATCGCCCTGAATCAGGTAAATGTTGGTATTCTCAAGTGGGTTATTCGGTATCGGCACTTTTAGCTGGTAGATGCCGGCTACAATTTGAGTTACCATTATTACTTTTTCACGCTAAGTAAAGCCTGCATACCGGCGAAACGGGCATTTGCGCCCAGTTCATCTTCGATTTTCAGCAGGCGGTTGTACTTGGCGGTGCGTTCTGACCGGCAAGGAGCACCGGTTTTAATCAACCCTCCATTTAATGCAACTGACAGGTCGGAAATCGTGGTATCTTCTGTTTCACCGCTGCGGTGGCTGACGACGGCTTTCCACCCGACTTTCTGCGCCATGCTGATGGCGGCAACAGTTTCGGTAAGACTGCCGATTTGATTCAATTTGATGAGAATGGCATTGGACGCTTTAGTTTTAATCCCCTGGCTCAAGCGGTTGACGTTGGTCACATAAAGGTCGTCGCCGATGAGGTGGATTTTTTCGCCGAGTTTCTTGGTCATTAACTGCCAGCCGTCCCAATCGTCTTCGGCCATGCCGTCCTCGATGGAGCAGATCGGGTAGTCATTAACCCATTTGACATAAAAATCAACCATTTCCTGGCTGGAGAAAGAAACGCCTTCGCGGGCCAGTACGTAGCGGCCGTTCTCGTAGAATTCGCTGGAGGCCGGGTCGAGGGCGAGGAAGCAGTCTTTACCGGGTTTGTAACCGGCTTTTTCAATTGCCGCGATAATCGCTTCGACGGCGGCTTTATTGGACGGCAGGGAAGGGGCGAAACCGCCTTCATCCCCGACATTGGTATTCAATCCNNGTGGAATTGGTAGCATGTTTGCCGCCGTTCAAGATATTCAGCATCGGCACCGGCAAAGTGTAGGTTTTGGTATCGTTCAAATAGCGGTAAAGCGGTTTTTTGGCGTCATTGGCGGCGGCATGGGCCACGGCCAGCGAGACACCCAGGATGGCATTTGCGCCGAGGTGCGATTTATCGGCGGTGCCGTCCAGTTTAATCATGATATTGTCAATCGTTTCCTGCCCGTTGGCATCCATTCCGTTCAGTGCTGCGGCGATGTCTTTATTCACATTATTGACTGCTTTCAGAACTCCCAGTCCGTTGAAACGGGTTTTGTCACCGTCGCGAAGTTCAATGGCTTCGTATTTGCCGGTACTGGCGCCTGACGGCACTGCGGCAGACCCGATGGTTCCGCTATCCAAGACTACAACGGCGGCAATCGTTGGGCTTCCGCGGGAGTCCAGGATTTCACTTGCTTTGATGCTCTTGATTTTAGACATGCTACTTCCTTTCTAATAATTTCAGGGCTTGGCAGACTGTCTCCGTAAAAGAAACAGGTGGTTGTTGTCCAAGTCACGGTCGAACAACCTGATTATAGCATTAGCAATGAACGGTAGTAAAAAACAGACTGACAAAAATCACATTCGTTCTCCTGCCCTTTCGTTTAAAATCTACTTGTAACCCGACCTCAAATATAGTAGCCTAAAGGCAGTCGCTGTGCTTCCAAGGAGTCTCAAATTGACAGAAAAACCGGCATCTGACAAAAAAACCAAAGCCAGTATTCCGATTACCGGGATGACCTGTACTACTTGCGCACTGACCGTGGAAAAAGGTCTGGCAGAAACTCCCGGCGTGGAAAAAGCATCGGTCAATTTTGCATCGGAGAAAGCTTCGGTAGAATATGACCCCAGTAAAACCAACCTCACCAAACTGGCGCATGCTGTTTCGGAGCTGGGTTACGGCGTTGCCACCAAAAAATCCATTTATCCCGTCGGCGGGATGACCTGCGCCTCCTGTGTCGCCCATGTTGAAGAAGCGTTGAGAGACGTGCCCGGCGTCACTTCGGTCGCAGTCAATTTGGGTTCGGAAAAAGCGACCGTGGAATATATCGAAGGCACTACTTACGCGGACATGAAAAAAGCCGTCGAGGATGCCGGTTATGAGCTCGGCAAGGAAATCGAAGGGCTAGAAGATGTCAGCGAGACCTCGCAGCGGGAAGTGCGCAAGGTGCGTAACCGGTTTATATTTGCGGCGATTTTGACTATTCCGATTGTGGTGATGATGTTAACGCCCATGTTCACAGGCATGAACTATCTGCTCTGGGCGCTGGCGACACCGGTACAATTCTGGGCGGGCTGGCGTTTCTACAAAGGCGCCTGGGGTGCGCTTAAACACCGCACTACCGATATGAACACGCTTATCGCTGTCGGTTCATCGGCGGCTTATATTTATAGCGTTATCGCTACGGTTTTCCCCGGCGTGTTTACCTCCAACGGAATTAAAGCAAACGTTTATTTCGATACATCGGCGGCAATTATCACTTTGATTTTGCTGGGGCGTTACCTGGAAGCGCGGGCCAAAGGGCAAACCTCCGAAGCGATTAAGAAATTAATCGGTTTGCAGCCGAAAACCGCGATTGTTTTCCGGAACGGACAGGAACAGCAAATCCCGGTTGAAGACGTCGTCGCGGGAGACCTGATTCAGGTCAAGCCCGGCGAGCGCGTACCGGTGGACGGCATTGTCCGGGATGGTTTTTCCAGCCTGGATGAATCGATGATTACCGGCGAAAGCATCCCCGTGGAAAAGAAACCGGGGGATGAAGTCATCGGCGCGACGATTAACAAAACCGGCAGCTTTAAGTTCGAAGCCACCAAAATTGGCAAGGATACGACCCTGGCGCGGATCGTGCGGCTGGTGGAAGAGGCGCAGGGAAGCAAAGCTCCTGTCCAGAAACTGGCGGATGTGATTGCCAGTTATTTTGTGCCAATTGTCATCGGGATTGCGGTTGTGACTTTTCTGGTCTGGTTTTTTGCCGGGCCGTCGCCGCATCTGACCTACGCTTTTCTCAACTTCGTGGCAGTGCTGGTGATCGCCTGCCCCTGTGCTCTCGGGCTGGCTACGCCGACAGCGATTATCGTCGGTACGGGCAAAGGGGCGGAACAGGGCATCCTCATCCGCAGCGCCGATACGCTGGAGCGGGCGCACAAAATCAACGCCGTGCTGCTGGACAAAACCGGCACGCTGACACAGGGCAAACCTGCGGTTACCGATATCATCGCCGGCGCCGGTTATTCTCATGATGAGGTATTACGGTTGGCGGCTTCGGCGGAAAAAAATTCGGAACACTCCCTGGCCGAAGCCATTGTGAAAACGGCCTCCGAAAAGAAACTGGCTCTCTCCCCGGTTTCGGACTTTAGCGCTATGCCCGGTTTGGGAATCGAAGCAGTAGTGGACGGTAAACAAATTGTGCTGGGCAACCTGAAATTAATCGAAGAACGAAAACTGATTCTGGATGAACTGGTCTTCAAAGCCAACGAATTGGTATCTGCCGGCAAGACGGTGATGTTTCTTTCCGTCGAAGGGCAGGGCGCCGGATTGATTGCGCTGGCGGATACCATCAAACCGGAAGCACAGAAAGTTGTGCATCAGCTGCACAAAATGGGTATTGAAGTGGCGATGGTTACCGGTGATAACAATCGCACCGCGGAGGCGATTGCCCGTCAGGCCGGCATCGACCGGGTTTTCTCAGAAGTCCTGCCGGAAAACAAAGCCGACGAAGTGAAAAAACTGCAGGCTGAAGGGAAAGTTGTGGCGATGGTCGGGGACGGCATCAACGATGCCCCGGCGCTGGCGCAGGCGGATGTTGGTATTGCCATCGGCACCGGCACGGACGTGGCAATGGAGACAGGCGATATTACGCTCATCCGCGGCGAACTGCACGGCATTGTCACCGCCATTTCGCTCAGTAAACAAACGATGCGTACCATCCGGCAGAACCTGTTCTGGGCATTTGCCTATAATGTAATATTGATTCCGGTGGCGGCCGGTGTGCTGTATTTCGTCTTTAAAAATGGCACCGTACCTTCCGGGTTGAAATTTGCCCTCGGCGACCGCGGTTTTTTAAACCCGATTCTGGCCGCGGCGGCCATGGCCCTGAGCTCGATTACGGTGGTGACTAATTCCCTGCGCCTCCGGTCGTTTAAACCCGCAAAGGATTAAAATAGTAAAAAGATAATAACTTATTACCATTGCGAGGAATCCTTCAGATGAAGGATGACGAAGCAATCTCGATGTGGCGGGGAGATTGCCACGACTGCCGCAGGCAGGCTCGCAATGGTGATCAGCATATTTGGAATGGAATAATAAGGAGTTTAAAAATGGCCATCGACCCGGTTTGCAAAATGACAGTAGATGAGAAAAAATCCGCCGCCACATCCGATTATAACGGTAAAAAGTATTACTTCTGCGCCAAAGGCTGCAAAATTGTCTTTGACAAGAACCCGGAAAAATACCTGGCAAAGAAGTGATACAAACGGAGAGCCGACTTATAAATGGCTGGCGTATTAGTTTTCTATTTCGCCTGTCTCTGTAAATAGCGGTGGGCCTGGAGGGCGGCTTTGGCGCCTTCGCCGGTGGCAATGACAATCTGTTTTTCCGGCACGTTGGTAACGTCGCCGGCGGCAAAAAGTCCTGGTACCCCGGTCTCGCACGACAAATTGACCGGCACTTCGCCGTATTCGTTCAATTTGAGCAAATCTTTGACCATATCGGAATTGGGTTCCAGCCCGATTTCCACAAATATCCCGGTATCATCCAGCTGTTTCGTATCGCCTGTTTTGATTTCTTTGATGACGATGCCTTCAGCCAATGCTTGTCCGATGATTTTTTCGGTCTGATAATTGGTATAAATTGTCAGGTTTTTCGCATCTGCGAGCTTTTCGATCATTATTGGGTCGCCGGTCAAAGGCGTGACCGAGACCATGTCAACGTGTTCAGCCACTTTCACCATATCGAGGGCGGCTTCGATGGCGGAATTCCCGCCGCCGATGACGGCCACTTTCTGGCCCGCAAAAACCGGGCCGTCGCAGGTGGCGCAGTAAGTTACGCCGCGGCCGGTCAATTCTTTTTCGCCTTCAACATTCAATCGTCGGGGACGTTTGCCGCTGGCCAATACTACTACTTTCCCCTGAAATTTCTCGCCCGATTCCGATATTACTTCAAAGCCCCCGTCGATTTTTTTAATTTGTGCTATTTTAGGGCCGATTTTCTGGTCGATGGGGAACTGGTTGACCTGCTGTTGGAATTTGGCAATCAAATCAGGGCCTTCAATGAACTGGTAACCGAGGTAGTTTTCCACGCCCGACGTCCAGTTCACCTGTCCGCCGATATCGCTGGTGATGAGCAATGTATTCAACCGCTTGCGGGCGGCATATACCGATGCCGCCATCCCGGCCGGGCCGCCGCCTACGATGATAATTTCGTACATCTATGCCTCCGGAGGTTTGATAGCGGCCGGCGGAGTTGGAGTCGGAGGAGAAGTTTGTACTACCGGTAATGCCGGTTCAACCACCATGGAAATTGCTGTACCGGGACCTTCTTTCGCCAGCAATTCATCAATCCTGCTCTGATTGAATCCAAGAATAATCTCATTACCGATAATAACAACGGGTACGGACATCTGATTTGTTTTTTGAATCATTTCTTTGGCTTTTTCCCTGTCCTTGCCGACATTAATATCCGTGTAAGCCACGCCCTTGCTCGTAAGATATTCTTTTACCCGGTGACACCATGGGCAGGTTTCCGTGGAATAAACTGTGACGTTTTTAGTTTCTGGCATTTTCGTCCTCCGGTTTGTTATTCGTTCCAGTATGTTATTGAACTAGCATCCAGTATATTGGAACGTGGCTCCGGGCGCTGTGATTAATATCACCTTAAAGCGATTTTCTCTCCTTTGTAAGGACTAAAGTCCCGGAGGTACGAACGGGAGAGATGAAAGAGCGAATTATTCCATAAACTAAGAATCAGTTCAGGCTGATGGTCGAGCCTTCCGCTGTTTTTACCACGTCGATACGCGCCGGAAAAGCATCCCGCAGTTCTTCGACATGGGTAATCACCAGGATTTTCTCGAAGTCGTCCTGGATGGAATTAATCGCTTCTTTCAATTTCTCGATTCCGGAGGCATCCTGTGTCCCGAAGCCTTCATCGATAATCAATGTGGGCAGGGGCGCACCGGCCCTTCTCGCCAACAGCCGCGACAGCGCAATGCGGATGGCAAAATTGATGCGAAAAGCTTCCCCGCCGCTATACATCTCATAATTGCGGGTGCCCAATTCGTCGGAGATTTTGATTTCCAGCGTCTCGGTGACATCGCCTTTCTGCGTCTCTTTCTGGGTTTCAATCTTGACGTGCATCCTGTTATCGGTCATCCGCGCAAGCAATTTATTAGCCTCATTTTCGATTTCCGGCAGGGCCGTTTCAATCAGCAGGGCCTGGATGCCTTTTTTGCCGAATGCCTCCGCCAGTTCATGATAAATCGCGGCTTCTTTTGCCGCCGAATTCATTAGTTTTTCTTTTTCAGTTTTTTCAATTTCCAGGCGAGAATAGTAGTCCAGTTTGCTTTTAATCCCCCCGATTTTCTCCTGCACCTGTTTCTGCCCGGCTGTTAGCCGCTTAACCTCGGATTCTGCCTGGAGGAGACTACTCGTCACCCGGGGCAGTTCCGTGATTTCCATCGTTAATTCCTGTCTCTGCTGATTATCGGTTTTCAGTCCGTCCTGCAGTTCGGCAGCGGATTTTTCAGAACGGCCGATATCGTCTCTTTCCTGGTTAATCAACCTGTCAGCTTCATCCAACCGCTGTTTGGGAACCTCATATTTCTGCAGGCTGACAAGCTCCTGACGCGCCTGCTCATGTTTTTGGGCGTCGTAATTCAGCGCATTTAGTTCGGCATCAATCTGGTTAATAGTCTGCTGTTGGACAGCCGCAAAATCCTTGCGCGCCAGGCGCTCTTCAATCCGGGTCAATTCTTCTTTGGCCTCCGCCATCTGACGCCCTGATTCTTCGGCGCGGCTGATTTCTCTTTCCACAGCCCCGGAGCGGGTCTGTGCCTGAGCTTTATCTTTAGCCAGCGTTTTCTCAATCTGGGCGATTTCGACTTCTGTCACCTTTGTGGCCGATTTCTTCTGGGTGATTTCGGCGGTGATGCGTTTCAATATTTCCGTTTTGGCCTGCTTTTCCGAATTATAATGTAGGGAAATATGCTCTAACCCCGCTGTACCCAGTTCGGTCTGACAGACAGGACATCTGGCATTACCGGGTTGGCTCAGCAGCAGGTTCAATTTTTCGTCTATTTCCGCCGCTTCTTTTTCGAGCCGAATTTTATCCGCTTCCAGGCTGCGGACCAGTGCGACGGTTTCCTGTACAGCTTCCCTTCGGGTGCGCAAAGTCTCCTCTTCCGCCGCCAGGTTCTGGAGCTGATTCTGTGCCTGCAGTAGTTCTGCTTTCAATTTCGGCAAGTCCTGAAAACTTTTTTCCAGCTCGGTGACTTTGTTTTGGAGCAAAGCGTGTTCTTTAGTCAGGGTCTGGCTTTCCCGTTCGATAAACATTGCCAGTTCATGACGGCGCTGATTAAATTTGTTGACCAGCACCAGATTTTTGTTCAAAGTATCGTTCAGGCTCTTAATTTCAACTAATTTTTTAAAACCGTCCTCGATTTCGGTCCGTTTCGAAAGTACCGCTTCATGTTCGGCGAATCTGGCGCGGAGCTGCCTGATTTGCTCCTGCCATTGGGTCAGTGTCCTTGTGCGTTCCGCGATGTTTTTCTCAAGCTGGAGTAAATGCGCCCGCTTGGACTCCAGTAATTCCTTTTGCTGCCGTAGTACACCAAGCGATGATTCCTGTTCTTTCAGTGATTTCTCGATTCCTTCCTGCTCAACCAGAGCCTTTTGTAATTCCGCTTCGCCGGCCGGTTTCATTTGTAATTCCCTGTCGATATCGGCGATGGATACTAAAAGTTGCGCCCGCAGCATTTCGCGTTGTCGGACAATATCTTTAGCCTGCGTTTCAAATCCGTCGTAATAGGACAGTCCGAGGATATTCACAAATACCTGCTTGCGTTTGGCCGGGCTGGACGTCGTAAATTCGTCAGCGTGTCCCTGCCGCAAAAAGGCGCTGTTGGTGAAAGTGCCGTAGTCCATGTGCAGCACATCGATAATTTTCTGCTGGGTCTGGGGCATCGAGTCGCCGTCCATCGCCCGGAAGTTGTTTTCGACGGCAATCTGGAAACTAAGCGACGATTGCCCCGATGCACCTTTTCTTTTCGGACGGGAGTGTTTGCGGATGATGCGGTAGTGCTGTTCCCCAACGGCAAACTCGAATTCCACTTCCATCTCGTTGGCATTCTGGTGAATCAGGTCATCATCCCGTTTGGCACGGGTTTCGCCCCACAATGCCCAGGTCATGGCGTCAATAATCGCGGATTTGCCGTTGCCGTTATCGCCGCAAATGCTCACCAGGTGGATGCCGGTAAAATCGAGCGTGGGGACATTTTCCCGGTAAGGCATGAAATTTTTCAGCGTCAGTCTGACAGGAATCATATGGGCTTATTTTAACACAGACGAACATTGACAAACAGCAACGGGAAACTCTAAACTCTAAATCCTAAGCGCTAAACAAATCCAAAAGTAATAAAATAAAAATATCGAGACCATAATTTGGGGTTTTGGTTTTTAAACTTGTAATTTATCGATTGTTTGGAATTTGGATTTTGTAATTAAAGTTTGTTTAGTATTTAGAGATTCGGATTTAGGATTTCAACAAGGAGTATATTATGCAAGCTGCCGAAGGGAAAATGGGACGTGTCTTTGTGATCCGGCTGGAAGAGGGCGATTTACTGCCCGCATCAATTGAGAAATTTGCGGAAGAAAAAAAGATTAAGAATGGTTTTGTTCTGCTGGTGGGGGGTATCGGAAGCGGGCAGGTGGTAGTCGGGCCGCGCGTCTCCGACCAGATGCCGCCGGACGCGATGCTGCTGCCCATCGACGGCGCGCATGAAGTGGTGGGTGTAGGCGTCCTCGCGCCGGGTGAAAACGGGAAAGCCGGTATGCACATGCACGCCGCAATGGGACGCTCGGGAAAAACAACGACCGGCTGCATCCGTCCCGGGGTCAAGACCTGGCTGGTGGCAGAGGCAATCGTCTATGAAATCACCGGCATCGATGCTACCAGGATTTTAGATAAAAAGAGCGGATTCGCTTTATTACAGGTGAAATAATATTAAGGAAAAAATGATGAAAAAAGTATTATTGACTCCCCAGCCTTTGATTTGCGCCCCGCCTGTGGTATTAGTCGGGACCATGGTTAACGGCAAACCCAATTTTATGACGGTAGCCTGGTGCGGCGTGGCCAGCAGCAACCCGCCGATGGTTTCTGTCGCCATCAGGCCCGCGCGCTATACTTTGAAAGGCATACAAAACCGGGAGTTTTCAGTCAACATCCCCTCGTCCTATATCGTGAAAGAAGCTGATTACTGCGGCATGGTCTCCGGGGCGGAAATAGATAAAGCGGCAGTCTGTAAATTCAATATTATTTACGGTGAATTAAAAAATGCGCCGCTCGTCGAACAGTGCCCCGTCAATCTGGCCTGTAAAGTCGAGCACATTTTGAATCTGGGAGCTCATTATCTCGTCATTGGGCAGGTGATGGAAACCCATATTTCGGAAGACTGCGTCACCGAGGGCAAACCCGACCTGAAAAAAATCAAGCCTTTTGTTTACGGCATGGGAGCACTGCCTGAATATTATGCTTTAGGGAATTCATTAGGCCGGGGATTTTTTGTCGGTAAAGAACTGGGAACGAAGAAATAGAACAATCCCATTATGATAAGATAATGAAGAAATTTATTAGTGAAGGCTGATGTCCATACAAATCAATTTAGCTAAAAAAATCGAAAACAGCCTGCCGGCTGAACCGGCGGCGCTCATAAATAACGCCGTTGGGGTTGCTGGGGAACGGAAACGGCGGCTTTATCTGGTCGGCGGTGTTGTCCGCGACCTGCTGCTGGGGCAAATCAGTGATGTCTGCGACTTGGACCTTATCGTAGAAGGCGATGCCGTTGGCCTGGCTGCCGCCTTTGCCGAAAAAGTCGGCGGCAAATTGACCGCCCACCTGATATTCAACACCGCTAAAATCGAAATGGGAAAATGGACCATTGATATTGCCATGGCCCGCACCGAAACCTACGCCAAACCCGGCGCCTTGCCGGTAGTAACGGCTGGTACTCTAAAGACGGACCTATTCCGGCGGGATTTTACTGTCAACGCAATGGCCGTCAGTCTGAATCATGATAATTATGGAGAATTAATCGACCTTTACGGCGGACTGAAAGACCTGAAAGCCAAAATAATCCGCATCCTGCATAACAGTAGTTTTACCGATGATGCCACCCGCATCTGGCGGGCCATCCGCTATGAGCAGCGCCTTGGTTTTCGCATCGAACCTGAAACGCTTGCATTATTGAAAAGGGATTTGCCGTTAATGAAAACTGTGGGCGGATACCGCCTGCGGCATGAACTTGAGCTGGTATTAAAGGAAAAAGAACCGGAAAAATGTTTGCTGCGGGCCGATGAACTCGGTGCTCTAAAAGAAATCAATCCATCACTCAAAGCTGACGACCGGCTGGCGTCTAAATTCAAAGAAGCACGGCAGAATAATAAAGCAACCCCGGATTATTATCTGGGGCTGTTGGTTTACCGTTTGAACGATGACGAACTGCAGCAAATTACGAAATATCTGCGTTTTTCCGCCAGGCAGGTAAAAGTAATCAATGAAATAAGAGGGATGATTTTATCTTAAAATCATCCCTCTCTGTTATTTCTTATTCAATTTTCTTGAACTTTGCCCCGGGGGTGGAGCAGATAGGACAGATATCCGGCGCGTTTCCGGCAACGGTATTGCCGCAAACCGGGCAGACGTAATAGGGCTCATCCTTCGGGGTTTGTTTGGCTTTAATCAGTTTCAGCATCTCCTGATACATGTTGTAATGGATTTGCTCTACCTCATTCGCATATTCGAATGATTTCTGCGCCCGCGCATTTTCTTCTTCGGCGGCTTTTTCAATAAAGCCGGGATACATCCGGGTAAATTCCATGTGTTCTCCGATGACGCCGGCGCTCAGATTATCGACACTGGAGCCGACCCCGTCCATGGCATTGAAATGGTTTCTGGCGTGAACGGTCTCCGCCTCGGCGGCTGCCCGAAAAAGTCGTGCTACCTGTTTCAATCCTTCTTTTTCCGCCTTGTCTGCAAAAAAGGTGTAGCGCCTGTTAGCCTGGCTTTCCCCGGCAAAAGCCTCTTTTAAATTGTCATCTGTTTGCGTCATTTCAGCCCTCCGTTTTTCGATATTTGCCATTATTATAAAGGTATTATTTGTTTTCTGCCAGTAGGTGTAACAACATGAGGAATACAAATGCGGAAGCACAGGACATGCCAACCCGACGAAATCGCCCCGGAAAGAAATTTGGGCCTCATAAATACGGTTCCTGTTATAAAGCGACGCGAGTTTCCGTCAAATAAGCTTCTATCTGCAGGTCTTTCAACCGTTTCAACAGGTCTTCGGCTCGGGGTTTCGCGTCCAATATTGTAAACAGGGTAGGACCTGAACCCGCGAGATGTAGATTTGGCGCACCTATTTTTAGTAAATGGTCACGGTACTTGGTCAGTTCTTCGCCGCGCGCGAAAACTACATTTTCAAAAGTATTAAAGAGTAAAGCTGTATTGAATTCGCCTTTCGTTTTCAGGTCCGCCGCCAGTTTTTCCGTAATTTTCCCATCGGTGAAATGCGCCGGCTGCAGCATACTGTAAAGCCTTTTTGTTTTACCCGGTATCCTGGAAATATCCGGTATAATCAGGATTATCCAATGATGCGGTATCGGCGGTAGAGAAGTTATTGTCTCACCTCTGCCCTCCATTAATGCGGTTCCCCCGGTTAAAAAGAAAGAAACATCGGAACCGAGGTTTTGCGCCATGTCCCGCAATTTATTCGGGGGCAAATTTAAATCCCAAAATAGGTTCAATCCCCGCAGAATTGCCGCCGCGTCGCTGCTGTCACCCCCTAAACCGGAAATCAAGGGGATACGCTTTTTTATTTTTATTTTCGCGCCCTTAACGGAACCGGTTGCTTTTCTGAGTGATTCCACCGCTTTGATTACCAGGCTCCGATCGCTCGACCATTCCGGCATATTGCCTTTAAATTCGATTTCTTTGCCGGAAGTTATCCGTAGCGAGTCGCAGAAACTGAGCGTCTGAATTACGCTGCGGATTTCGTGGTAGCCGTCGGTCCGTTTGCCCAACACTTCCAGTGTCAGATTAATTTTAGCCGGAGCTTCTATGATTAACATTTATTTTCTTCTTTTCTTAATAGTATCCCTTTCCCACTTTCGTAAAGGGGGAATTGAAGGGGGATTTAACCTTTCTTTTTAAATACCCTGTAAAGGGTACCCCATTCCTCGATTGTCAGCGTTTCGGCCCGTCTTTTTGGGTCGATTCCTGCCTGTTCCAACAACGGAATAATATCGGCTTTTGGCAATTTCAAGCCGTTAGCCAGTGAATTCGGTAACTGTTTCCGGTTGGCGCTGAACCCTGCGCGTACAATATCAAAGAAGCCCGTAATATCTACGGTCGCCACTATCGGTTTGGGATAGACGTCAATCTTCAGAATCGCCGAGTCCACATTCGGAGCCGGATAGAAACAGCCGGCCCCCACTTTACTCATCAACGTCGGTTTACCGTACAATTGGACGCTGACACTGAGCAGGCTCATTTCTCCCGGCCGGGCGGTAATCTGCTGAGCGACTTCCTTCTGGACCATGAGTACCATTACCGCCGGTTTAGCCGGCGCTTCCAGAAAATGGCGTATCACCGCCGAGGTGATGTAATAGGGTAAATTAGCCACTACCTTATATTCGGTTTGCCGTGCCAATATATCGGCGGGGTTGATTTTCAATATATCTTCGTTGATTACAGTAACCTTATCGGAGCCTGAAAAATGTGTTTTCAGGATAGCCGCCAGATTGTTGTCCAGTTCGACGGCGATTACTTTTCCGGCCTGTGCGGCCAGTGTCTCTGTCAATACACCCAATCCCGGCCCCACTTCAATCACCGTATCCGCCGGCGTTAATTCGGCGGCGGCGGCAATCTTTTTCAGGATATTGCCGTCAATCAGAAAATTCTGGCCCAATCCCTTTTTGGCATGGATGTCATGGCTTGCCAACAGTCTTTTTGTTCGTGCCGCAATCGATTCGTTCTGCATCAAAATCTTTCCCCGGTCAGGATAACCCCAATTTTTTCTTTATTTCCGGAACTGCCAATCGCGCCGCCGCGGCCCCGGCTTCGACGCACTCTTTTGCGCGGTGGAAATCCGTAAATGAGATGCCGATTACATCGGGTTCGATCACGGCATCAGCGGTGCTCAGTGATGTCTCCACTAACATGGAAGAAACCAGGTAAAAAGATTTTAACATAATGGAAACGATGTTGGATTCAATGGTGTTACTTGCGGCTTTACGCGGGATGACATTAACGGAAATCACAAAATCCGCGCCCATATCCCGGATGGTTTTAGTCGGTATCGGGTTTAACAGTAATCCGTCCACCAGGTTCCGTCCGCGCCATTCCACCGGGGTAAATATCACCGGAATGGAAGAACTGGCCCTGACGGCTTCCCATACTTTGCCGTCCGTGATGACAACTTCTTCGCCTTTGTCTATGTCAACACCCACACAGGCTAAAGGGATTTGCAGGTCTTTGAATTCGGTTTTATGACCGACTAACGTTTGGAGTTCTGCTTCAATGTGACGGCCCTTAATGAGGCCCTTCCAGGGGACAGTTAAATCCGAAAAATATTTTATTTTGTGCAGACCCAATTTTTTTGCCACCGGGCTCACTGCCTGGATGTGGGGGATGTTAAAATCGGTAAAAGAGCGCATTCTGCGCGCGCCAAAGGCAATTGCCAGCGGGCGCATGGTTTTGGCATTTTTTGTTCTGGCATAGACGCCGCCTACGATTGCGCCGGAACTTGTGCCGGCAATCATATCGATGGGGATTCCTTCCTGTTCCAGAACTTCAAGTACTCCGATATGGGCCAATCCGCGGGCGGCTCCGCTGCCTAAAGCTAACCCGACTTTTAAACGGTTCACTCAGTCCATACCCAGTTGTTGCTTGATTTGAGGAACCATTTTTTTAGCGGCGGCAACCCCTGCTTCAATACATTCTTCAGCGCGCTGGAAGTCCGTAAAAGCAATATGGACGACATCCGGCTCGATGACTGCGTCCGATGTGCTTAACGAGGTTTCAATGAATTTAGAATCAAGAATATAAAAAGCTTTCAGCATAATTGAAAAGATGCTGGGCTCACGATTATCGCCGACTGCTTTGTAGGGCAAAACGTTGACGGAGATGACAAAGTCGGCGCCCATGTCCCGGACGGTTTTAGTCGGAACCGGGTTCATTAAGCCGCCGTCTACCAGGTTCCGTCCGTGCCACTTAACCAGAGTAAAAACTACCGGTATCGAAGAACTGGCTCGCATTGCTTCCCAGACTTTGCCTTCTTTGATTACCACTTCCTCGCCGTTGTCGATGTCGACTGCAATACACGAAAAGGGGATGCGCAGGTCACGGAATTCAGTATTGGCGCCGATTACCGTTTTCAGTTCGTCTTCAATCCTTCGCCCCTTGATGATGCCGGTGCGCGGAAGGGTAAAATCGGAGAAATAACGCATTTTCCGGTAACCGAAAGAAATGGCCACTGGTCTCATTGCTTTGGCATTTCCGGTTTTGGCATAAACACCGCCGATAATCGCGCCCATACTGGTGCCGGCAATCATATCGATTGGGATGCATTCTTTTTCCAGAACTTCAAGCACCCCGATATGCGCCAATCCGCGGGCAGCGCCGCCGCCCAATGCTAACCCGACCTTTTTCCCCCTCACTCGAACAACTCCTTGATATCTTTTTCCGCTTTTTTCTCCGAGCTGTTCTCATGAGTAAATTCTTCGTAGGATTTAGCAGTGCCCCAATCACGCGGTCTGAAAGCGACGGGCATCGGCACTGCGTGTCCGAAAATCAAAGCCTGCTGCTTTGGCGCCAATCTGGCCAAAACGGTTTTCAGGTCGTTTTTCCCGGAAACTCCGGCCAGCACCGAATCTATGTCCCGCTCATTGTCCAGTAAACAGGTGATTTTCGTGCCTAACTGCGACATTATTTCTTCATCAATCGCGCTGGGGCGCTGGTCGATGACCAGCAGCGTGACATTGTATTTACGCATTTCACGGGCAATTTCACCGAAAATTGTCTGGTTAGCGATATCATGGTTCAGGAATTTATGGGCTTCTTCGATCGTAATCACCAGGGGTGTCGGCGGGGTGACTTTGCCGGCCATGGCCACCTCTGTTTTCTCCTGGTAGCGCTGATAAATCCGGCGGGCTAGCATATTGGCAACCAGCATGTATGTGGTGATGTCTCTGTGCCGGCCGAATTCCAGTACTACGTTTATCCCGCGGTCCAGATACCCCAGGATATTATCCACTGCATTTGTTTGCGCATGAGCCACCAGAAACGGCAGACGGCGGATTGTGGCCAGGCCGCGTTTCAGGTTCGCAAAACTGCTTTCATGAATATTCATGCTTTGCAGGAGGGTTTCCACATCAGCCGCATCGGAAATATCCAGCGTTTGCTGCATCCAGCCTTTGCCAAAATGCCGTTTGAGCTGGTAGACCGCTTCCACGGCCTGGTCGGTAAGGTTCAAGGTTTGGCGCAGTAAACCGATATCTTCCGGTTCGATTTCATCGTAGCCGATTCTGACCACAAAGTCAGTGCTGACGCCGCGGTGCCGGGAATTCTCTTCGTCCAGTGTAAATACGGCTACCCTGGAAGGAAAAAGCTGTTTGAGCGCTTTGACGCCGCCTTTACCGCCTTCAAAACTGCCGGCCCAGCCGTACTCATTGTGCATATCGAAAATCAGGTTGGTCGCCTTGCTTTTTTGCAGCATACCGATGAGTAAAAGTCTGGTCAGGAATGTTTTTCCCGTGCCGCTTTTACCGAAAATGCCGTTGCTCCTTTTTACCAGTTCTTCGAGGTTAAGGCAAAGTTTTGTTTCCATATCCAGAGGATTACCGATAAAGAATCTGGAATTGTCCTCTTTCCCGAAAACTGTTTCCATATCCGCTTCCGAGGCCAGTTTCACGCGGGAAAAATGACTCGGCACGGTTTTTACCGGCTGCGGTCCTTCGTTGATTGTGGTAACTTCACCCCCGATCGTCAGCATTGGCAGCACGTGTAACGTCCCGTATGTCGCTGTTCCTTCCAGAATTTCCGCGGTGAATGTGTCGGACGTATCGGGCGGGGAAATCGTGATTTGTTCATCGGTAACGCCGAGACTGATATCCGTAACCATCCCGAAGAAACGCCGTTTTTTGCCTTCAATCGTGACGTAGCGGCCCACCACCATGTCCTCAACTGAAGCAGAACTGTCTAGCCTTACTTCAGTGCCTTTCTCCACCGAACCGGTGACGACAATACCCAGATTTTGATTAGGTTGCGTTTCCATTATTGTTTCAGCCTCGCTAGAATTGTCTTGAGCCGATGATAATCGCCGCTGAAAATTACGGTCAGTGATTTTCCCGCGGCGATCAGGAAGGCATGCGGGTCCGCGTGGGCTTTACTCATCTCCCGCAAACCGGCCGCTACCAGTTCTTCCGTCGGTATCTGCAAGCGGTTATTTAACATAATATTGAGAAAATCAAAGGACTGACTAAACTGTTTAATATCTTCCGGGCTGCACGCCTGTACGAAAGCATGGATATGCGCCGGTTTTGACGGCAGGTATTGATATGTTTTCCCGTTAATTATGTGCCCCACAACCAGCACTTGAAACTCGCTGCGCAGCAGTTTCATCAGCTGTGGACTGGACTGATACACCGCTTCTTCCGAAGCCTCGTCTTTGCCGCGTGCCACCGGATGCCTGCCCGGCTCGATGCCGGCTGTGCCTGATTGACAGACAATCCCGAAAATCTCCATCTCCACCGCTGTAACTTTTACCAGGCTGCCGAGCGCCGGCAATTCGTGTAATTCATAGCATTCCGCGGTAAATTCCGTGCTCGTTGACTCGACTATTTCCCCGATTTTATTCATAATTTCTCTCGAAATTCTAATTTGATTTTTAATATTTGTTTATTATTGGGAATTTGGAATTGTTAATTGGATTTTCGATTGTTACCCTGAGCGTATTTTATACTACCCGTGAAATTAGGTCAACCGCCGGTTTGCATTCAACGCGAGATGATGATAATATCCTGATAATATGTCTCAATTATGAGTGAGTTAAACTCAATTTATTTGACTAAAAACAGCTTGAAAACAAAATTTCTTTAGGAGTTTTTGATAATGGAACAGAAACCGGCAAGTGACAATTCCGGCGGTGCACAGCAGCAGCCGGAGATAATTTTAACTCCTGCGCCGCCAGTCGGCACGCCGCCTGCCCCCGATAAAGTCTGTCCTAAATGCGGGGCTGTGAGCCTTGCCGCCGCCGAATATTGTTTTAAATGCGGGAATAAGTTACCTGACCCGGCGATGCTAAATAAAAAAATCTGCCCCGGCTGTCACGCCGTAAATGCCGCGTCCTCCCAATATTGCTTTAAGTGCGGGTTGCCGCTTCCGCAGCAGTTATCGAACGGTTACGAAAATCAAATACGGTATGCGGGTTTTTGGGTTAGATTTGTGGCCTATATTATCGATGCGATAGTACTGGGAACGGTCACCAGCATTGTCACCGTGCCGCTATTTATTCATTACTTAGGACAATTTTCCGATTACTCATGGCTTTCTTCAGCAGCATCGGGTGGAACGTTGCCCAGCGGCTTCTGGATTTTTTACGGGTGGTATTTCCTGGCTAGTTTCCTTATCGAGACTATTTATTTTACGGTTGCTATCGGCAAATGGGGCCGGACTCTTGGGAAAATGGCTTTGAGGATTAAGGTGGTTAAACCTGACGGTTCCCGGGTGAGTTATTGGCGGGCATTCGGACGGGGTTTAGCGTATTACCTGAATCAATTTACGCTCGGCTTTAGCTTTCTAATCATCGCTTTTACGTCAAAGAAGCGCGGCCTCCATGATTACATCGCTGACACTGTTGTCATTAAAACTGATTGATAGGATAAGGTTATTTGATGCAGTTCCTGCTGATTCCGGTTCTGGGTCTGGCGCCGGGTCTGTTGTGGCTTTGGCTGATATACAGGGGGAATAAAAACCGACCGGAACCAAAAGGGCTGGTAATCCGCACTTTTATTTTCGGCGCAATAGCTACCATCCCCGT
>PMCB01000102.1:0-227 GCA_003153955.1 Dehalococcoidia bacterium
GCCCCCGGAAAATACGCGAGGCAGTTAAGGAAGCGATGTGGGCCGCTGCCGCGCTTTGATTAGCTCGGTCCTCTTTCCCCCCGGAGCGCATTTCTCCAAAATGCGGGGAGACCGGCAGGTACTCGGTTCAACGAAACCATGTATATCAGGACAGAGGTCATGAGTAAAGTGAGATAAATCTAAAGAGTGTGCCCTTTTAAACTCAGTCCTCTTTGAGTCGCAGCGAA
>PMCB01000102.1:240-12229 GCA_003153955.1 Dehalococcoidia bacterium
ATCGATGATTTAGTCCGCGGTTCGATTGATATGCACTGCCATCATTCCCCGGCCATAATTATCCCCGGCCGTATGGATGCCTGGGAAACCGCCAAACAGGCGCGGCAGATGGGGATGCGGGCGCTCGTCCTGAAAAGCAGTTATTTCCCCACCGCCCCCATCGCCGATATTGTTAATCAGCTTGTCCCGGAGCTAAAATGCTTCGGCGGTATCTGCCTCGATTACGAAATCGGCGGGTTGAATGTCATTGCGCTGGAGACCTCGGCAAAAATGGGCTGTAAAATGGTCTGGATGCCGACCCATTCCTCGCTCAACTCCCGGGCGAACATGCGGAAACTGCCCGGCGCCAGCCTTGAAGGCGACGGCTTCTCTATTCTGGATGCGGAAAATAAACTGGTGCCGGAAATCGATAAGATACTGGCGATTATCAAAAAATACGATATGGTTCTGGCTAACGGCCATATTTCGCCTAAGGAAACTTTCGCTTTGTTCGAAGCGGCGCAAAAGATGGGCATTAATAAGTTGGTTGTTACTCACGGGCTGTGGACGAACGGGATGGTCCGTTTTACGCTGGATGAATTGAAACAGTTAGGGCAAATGGGGGCCTTCATCGAAAGCTGCTACGTGGGATTTTTACCCACGGATTTCCGTAACGACCCGAAGCCCATCGCCGATGCCATCAAGTTCATCGGGGCGGAGCGCTGCATCATGAGCACCGACCTCGGACAATATTACAATCCTTCGACGGCAGAGGGTATGCGCATGTTCATCGCGTTGATGCTCAAATATGGTATTTCCGCACCCGAAATTGAGTTTATGGCCAAAAAGAACCCGGCTAAATTACTTGGCCTCGACTAAACTATGGTATTCCATCCCGATGGAAATCGGGATCCAGAAAAGGTCGGAGTTAATTTATTGTTGTTTACCCAGGCTTCTAATTTAGTATTTATAATTTTAATATTATTTAGTATTTAGAAATTAGGATTTAGGATTTACCTTTACACGCAGTATTACCGTTGCTTTCCCGGGCGCGGTCACTTCGCCCCGCTGATTTTCCGCCCAGGCATCCAGGTCAACCAGATGTTCCCCGTTCAGCTCATATTTTTTGGTTATTTTCCCTTTGATAAACTGGATATCGCCGTAAACATTAAAACGCCGGTATTCGCAGTACAGGGATTTAAGAAAACCGTCATCACCCATCCAGTTGGTAATCCCCTGGCTCACCCATGAATTCCTCTGCGCCCCGATGTCATAAGCCGCCGGAATCGCGATACCTTTGGCCGCATCGTCCTGCTCATGCACCTGGTCGATGGTTTCCCTGACGCCGGTATCCGGGTTTTTCCAGCCCCAGGCCGGATGTTTGCGCAATGCTTTAATTTTAAATGAATGGACCTCGCCGCCGCCGCCGCGGGCATGTTCCCACGCCATCATTTCCCCAACGGAAAGGGGACCCTTCACCAGCTGCGGCAGTTCATCCCCGACATTAGTATCTTCCCAGTAGCGGGGAGTGGCGCCGCGCACCTCTTCTTTATCCAGTAAATCCTCGACGTGTTTTTGCATTTCCTCAGTCAGCCAGTACTGCTTGATTTCCTTGTATTTCCCCTGTTCCCTGGCGACCTTCCGCTCGGCGCGGATGCTCCATCCGATGCACCGGGCGACAATTTCATCTCTGCGGTTGCGGTAAACCCCTTCCGAGTAGATAATCACCGTCCGCAGGGCAAATTCGCTCTTCTTTTCCACAATGTCGACAGGGCGGTAGGTGCAGGTAATCGGCTCATTGACTTTCACCGGTTTCATCCAGACCCAATCCCACCCCGAATGGAAAGAATGGACGCCCGGCAGGCCGCCCACCCTCATGCCGGTGACCCCGAGGATTGTGTTCAGCGAGCAGGGCGGCGCGATAATACAGCCGTATCTGGTTTTCTTTGCGTATTCCTCGTCGCGGTAGAGTTTATTGTTAAAATCGCCGATGCCGTCGCACCAGTGGGCGATTACTCCCTTGCTCATCGTGTGGTTGTGGGCGCCGAGATATTCTCCCTTAAAATAAGACCCGACTCTTGTTTTTAATTGGGCAATGCCTTCATCCGTTATCCGCGCTTGTCCTAAAACCATCGTTTCCTCCATGCGCACTCATTATCAAAGTCGATTTTAATAATTTCAGTATACATTTTCGGGGACATTAAAACCAAGTTAACCTCTCAACTGAGAAAGGTATTTTTGCATTTTATTAAGACAAAAAAGGAATAACAATTTTGTTGATATATTGTTTATCAAAGGAATATAATCATTGCAAATATTTATCCATTGGGGCCGATGATGATTAACCTGCCGGAGATTAAATATGATGGCCATTGATATGAAAACAATGATGCTCGCTGATGTCATTGTGAACTTCGTCGGCCTGGTCGTCATGAGCATGCTGTGGTATCAAAATCATGACAAATATTCCGGTATCGCTTATTGGGTGCTTGATTGGATATTACTCACCGGGGGCACTGTATTAATCGCGCTGCAGGGTTCTATCCCGGCCTGGGAATCAATGATATTGAGCAACAGTATGATCGTCGGCGGTATGTTGGTGCTTTATTTTGGCCTGAGGCTCTTTGCCGGAAAGAAAAATAGCCCGTTACTGATTTCCTCGCTGCTCATCGTTTTGGCTCTTTTTATTGCTGTCCATAGCTATTTTACTTATGTTCACAATGATTTGGTTGCACGCAACTATAATGCGTCTATCGGGCTGCTGCTGGGCTGCCTGATGGGGATGTGGCTGTTGTTTAAAGGTGTCAGCCCTCAAATCCGACGTATCTCGAGAGGCACGGGCATTGCCCTCGGTGTGATTGCGTTAATTTGTCTTGCCAGAATCATTGGATTTTCCCTGCAGCCGCAAACCGGTAATCAATTCTTATTGTCCGGCAATTTCGACACACTGATGGTGATGTTGTTAGTCGGCGCAATCGTGTTCCTCGTTTTTAATCTTGTGTTAATGGTTACCCGCCGCCTGTATATCGAAACCGACGAGATGGGAGATATTGTTGGTCGCCACGCGATGGAATTACAGGCAGTCTTTATGACCACTTCGATCGGTTTCGGAATCATGGCCGACCGCGTTTTTAAAGAAGTCAACGAAGCTTATTGCCGTATACTCGGCTATTCCCGGGAGGAATTGATCGGAAAAGAAGTCCGCATGGTTTATCCGACGGATGAAGAATACCGGGCAGTCGGGCAAATGTATCCCAAAGTTGCGGAACTCGGTGCGCTCACCACCGAAATCCGGCTAATACGCAAAGATGGTGTGATTATCAGTGCCATCCTGAACATCGCAGCCTTCGATAAAAATGACTTGTCCCGGGGCATTATTTTTTCAGTCCTGGACATTACCGCGCGCAAGCAGGCCGAAGAAGCTTTGCGGCAAAGTGAAGAAAAATATCGGCTGATTGTAGAAAATACCCTTGATGTAATCTTCACCACAGATGCACAGGAAAAATACGTATATGTTTCTCCCTCGGTAAAAAATATGCTCGGCTATAACCCCGCTGAACTTATCGGTAAACCTTTCATTTCCGTCGTGCATCCTGATGACATAGCCACACTAAAAGGGGAAATTAATAATACTTACGCGGCCGGCTATAAACTCAGCCTGGAGCTTGAATACAGGCTGCTTCATGCCTCGGGAGAATGGCGCTGGGTGGTCTCCAGAGGCACCAGGGTTGTCGACAACAACGGTAACTTTCTTTATTTTATCGGCATAATCAAAGATATCACCGAACGTAAGCAGGCGGAGGCGGCGCTGAAACAATCTGAACAAAACCTGCGTAATTCCATGGATAGTTCTGTGGTGGGTATTTATATTGTTAACAAGTACGTAAATAAAGCATTTTTGGACATTTTCGGTTATCAAAATATGGCAGAAGTCACGGCCAAACCGCCCCACGAATATTACACACCGGAATCCCTTGCCGGCTATATTCGCCGTGGGCAGCAATTATCGCGTGGCGAACCCACCCCCGACAATTTCGAAGCAGACATAATCCGGAAAGATGGCTCTGTCCGTCATTTGCAAATCTCCCGCAATCATGTATTCTGGGATGGCGAACCTCGTCGGCAGGTTTTCTATTATGATATCTCCGAACGTAAGCAGGTTGAAAATGCCTTGAAAGAGAGTGAAGCCCGCTACCGGTCGCTTTTTGAAAACATGACCAACGGTTACGCCTATTGTCGGATGTTTTACCGGGATGGCCGGCCCGTTGATTTTCAATATATCAATGTCAATAGGGCTTTTGAGACACAAACCGGATTAACCGGCGTCAACGGCAAGCTGGTTTCAGAAGTTATTCCCGGTATTCGCCAATCCGACCCTGAGTTATTCGAACGGTACGGAAGGATCGCGTTAACCGGTAAACCCGAATCTTTCGAAATGTATGTGGCATCTTTGCATATGTGGTTTTCGATTTCGGTTTACAGCCCGCAGCGGGAATATTTTGTGGCTATTTTTGATGTTATCACCGAACGGAAACTGGCAGAAGAAAAAGTACTGGCATCACTGGCAGAAAAAGAAACGCTGCTCAAAGAAGTCCATCACCGGGTTAAAAACAATATGCAGGTAATCTCCAGTTTGTTACGTCTCCAGGAACGTAAAGTCAAAGACAAAGACTCCGCCGCGATATTAAAGGATAGTCAGAACCGTATCCAATCCATGGCACTGGTCTATAACAAACTTTACCGGTCTGAGAATCTGGCCGGTATTAATATGACTGAGTATATCAACGAATTGACTCTGGGATTAGTCAAGTCTTATGCCGTCAATCCCTCCCGGGTTACGGTCAAAATCGACCCAGTGGGTGTATTTCTTGATGTTGACCAGGCTATTCCCTGCGGCATGGTCATCAATGAACTTGTTACCAATTCATTGAAATATGCTTTTCCTGATAGCCGCAAAGGCCAGATATTTATATCGTTGAAAGAGGAAGTCGATCATACCCTGGAGCTTGTCGTCAGTGACAACGGTGTAGGGATACCCGAAAATATTAACTTCGATAATACATCTACATTGGGAATCAAACTGGTCTCTAATCTTGTACGCGATCAGCTTGGCGGTAAAATGGAATTGAATCGCAGCCGGGGAACAACTGTTCGGATAACTTTCCCCCGCGTGAAGGAGGAGAAGTAGATGGAGAAAGCAAGGATTCTTGTCGTTGAGGATGAGGCTATCGTGGCGATGGATATCGCTGACACGCTAAAAAAACTGGAATATGGCATAACTGATACGGTGCCGTCGGGGGAACAGGCAATTGCCAGTATCAAGCAGAACAGACCCGACCTGATCTTTATGGATATCGGGCTTAAAGGTGAAATGGACGGCATCCAGACTGCGGCCCAAATCCGGGCGCAATATAGTATCCCCGTGATCTTTCTTACTGCTTTTGTGGATGAAAAAACATTGGACCGGGCCAAAATAACCCTCCCGGCCGGTTATCTCACTAAACCCTTTGAAGAAAACGATTTGAGGATTGCTATTGAAGTCGGCCTTTATCGCTCTAAATTGGAAAAAGAAAGGGAAACGCTGATCAAAGAACTGCAGGAAGCCATGTCTAAAATCAAGACTCTGTCAGGCCTGATTCCAATCTGTGCCTGGTGCAAGAAAATTCGCGACGACAGGGGCTACTGGCAGACTGTGGAACAATATGTCCGGGATCATTCGCAAGCTGACTTTACTCACGGGATGTGTCCTGATTGTCAGAAAAAATATTTTCCTGAAGCAAAATAAATATATGTTTTGCGATAAGCCTCTGACGTCTGGAGGGTGTATAATAACGACAGATGCGGGACGCGAATATCAGATCAAACCTGATCAAAATTGAGCCTGAAAGCTCCCGATAAGGATGATACAATGAATAAGCCTGATGAATCTAAAATACCTCCAATGTCGCCTGACAAGGCAAAACAAAGTATTCCCGAAGATACTGCCGCCGAGCGCATGCAGGCAAAAGAAGCTTTACGAATATCGGAGGAAAATTTTCTTTCTCTTATTTCACACAACGCCGACGGTGTTGTCATTCTTTATTCCCACACCACGGTGTTTGCTAATAACAGGATATGCAAGATAACCGGATATTCACAGGACGAAATTCTCGGCAAACATTTCATGGAATTAGTCGCTCCCGAATATCATGAATTATTAAAAACCAATTACGAAATGAAGCTCGTGGATGGCGAACCGAACGCTCTTGACTTGAAAATCATTGCCAGGGATGACCGGAAGGTCGATGTGGAAATGAGAGGGCAGGCTATCGTATTTAAAGGCAAAGCTGCCACAATGGTAATCATCCGTGATATCACCGAGCGTAAACAGGCGGAAGACGCTTTGAAACTTTCGGAGCAAAATTTTCGTAATTCAATGGACAGTTCGGCGATTGGCATTCGTATCTCCGATAACCATGACCGGACATCATATGTCAACAAAGCATTTTTGGATATTTTTGGCTACCGGGATATCGATGAAGTCAGGGCGAGCCCTCCGCCCGAACATTATTCGCCGGAAGCCCATGCCGGTTGGGTGTTGCGGCATGAGAAGCTGCTGCGCGGTGAACCGATGCCCAAACAGGTAGATATTCCTATCATCCATAAAGACGGTACCATCAGACACCTTGATGTTTCGATGAAGGAAGTATTGTGGAACGGTAAATTGCAGAATCAGACTCTTTACAATGATATTACCGAGCAGAAACAAGCAGAACTTGCGCTGAAGCTGTCGGAACAAAACTTCCGCAGCTCAATGGACAGTTCTGCAATCGGGATTAGAATTTCCGATAATAACGATCACACCGCCTATGTCAACAAAGTTTTTCTGGATATCTTTGGCTATAAAGATATCGACGAAGTCATGTCAAATCCCCCCCAGGAACACTATTCTCCGGAAGCCCGTGCAGCATGGGTACTGCGCCATGAGAAACTTCTGCGCGGTGAACCGATGCCCAAACAGGTCGTTGTCGATATTATCCGAAAAGACGGTACTGTCCGGTATTTAACTGTTTCTATGGCCGACGTTTATTGGGATGGCGCGCAGCGGTACCAGACTCTTTACAACGATGTCACGGAAAGTAAAAAAATGTCTGAGAAGCTTTTGGTCAGTGAAAGATTTGCTTCCATAGGGCAGTTGTCAGCCGGTATTGCCCACGAACTCAACAACCCGTTGACCAGTATTCTCGGTTTTTCCAACATGATTTTAGAAAAAGATGTGCCTGCTGATCTGAAAGAGGAATTGCAGATCATATCCACGGAAGCCTTGCGGGCCAGTCGCATCTTAAAGGGGCTCCTTACTTTCGTTCGAAAAGACGATTCGCAGAAAGTACGTATGAACGTGAATCGCATCATCGAAAGTGTTCTCGAATTGCGTGCCAATGAACAAAATGCGAACAACATCCGTATACATACGCGGTTGGATAGGGGGCTCCCAGAAATCATGGCTGATCCCTTCCAAATACAGCAGGTCTTCCTGAATATCGTTATCAATGCTGAATATTTTATGATAGAAGCGCACAAACAGGGGAATTTGACTATTTCGACTCATAAATCAGGAGATATGGCCAGAATTGTATTTACCGATGACGGTCCGGGTATTGCCCCTGAGAATCTGAAACATGTATTCGACCCGTTTTATACCACAAAGGGAGTGGGAAAAGGAACCGGGTTGGGATTGAGTATTTGTCATGGAATAGTTAGTGCTCACGGCGGCCGGATCTATGCGGAAAGCACAGAAGCAAAAGGAACTTCATTTATCGTAGAACTACCATTTCAGTAATTGATGCTGATGAGTTATATGCCGTAATCCTGGCAAATAATTGAGATATACTGCTGTAACCAAAAATTATTAGGCGCAAGAGCAGCATTCTCAAAAATTCTGAATTTCACTTTTGTTCATGGTTGACACGGCGGGTGAGTCAGAGTATAGTCAGAACTAGATTACATTGATTATTTCGTATCAAGGTTTTCTTCCCCTCGAATCCGCGTTAAAGGCCAATTACCCCTTAATGGTTACGTTCCATTTCAACCGGCCGCGGCCCATGTCCCACAGGTGACTTTTGATTCAATTGCACCTGCACTCGGAAAGGATGGTTTATCATGTCCGCTGATGTTGTTTTACATCCGGGAGAATCCCAGGAATCACTGCTACGCCGCTTCCAGAAAATGGTTCAAACCAGCGGTATCCTCAAAGAATTCAGGGCCCACCAGCGTTTTATGACGAAACGGGATGCCTATCTGCTTAAAGCTAAAAATCACGCCAGAAGGAACAAGCGTCAAGCCCGGTAGTTGCCGGAAGCAATGATGCTTTTTATTCCCACAGTCTGAAATGCGAGTCTACAGAGACGAACCCGCGCAAGCCTTCTCTCAATGACTACCACCCAACCGGATATTTTCGGTTAATGAGGTCCGTAGAGTGAACAGGAAGGTGAAAAAATGACGATTGATACCCTGGACTTAACTCCCCGGGAATTGGTTTTGGATGTAATGCAAGAGCCGGACTCATTTCCGCGGGAAGAAGCTTTGCTTGCAATAGAAATGGCAGCTGAAAGCAAAGACTCTGAAGTAAACTCCACTGAGGTTTCGGTTGAGGATAATCAGGAAGTAGAAGAAGACCCCATCCGCCTTTATCTTCACGAAATCGGGCGCGTCCCGCTTCTCTCCGCAAAAGATGAAAAAATTACCGCTCGCCGCATTGAGGTTGGCAGGCGGGTTTCTGCAATCAGACATGGTCTTGAAATTGAAGGCAGTCAGGTTTCCGCCAGCCGGATTTTTCTGGAAATAATTAAAGACCTCGGTTTGTCCTGGGAAATTATCCGTCAGCTCCAGGAAAGTGTCGGTTTACCGCAAAACACCGGTTTTCAGCAAACAATAACCTCTGAAAAATTCCGGGTTGCTATCGATGGCGTGATCGATCCGTTAATGGTTCAGGCCATTGCCGATAAATTGGATCTGCCCACTCCGCCGGTAGAGTCACGTCTGATTGCCCTTTCTGTCGAAATCGCGCTGTTGCCGGAGAAAGTACTGCTCGCCATCGGCCGTAAAGTGGCGCTGTCCGGTATTCCCGGGCTGGTCATGGAAAACAGTTTTATCGCGAAACTGGATGCTAATGAAGTGTTTCTGTCTAAATACCTGGATGAAATCGAGAAAGCGGAAAAAGCAGCTGCTGATTACCTCGCGGAAGCGAATTTAAGGCTGGTGGTCAGTGTCGCCAAGAAGAATGTTGGGCATGGAATGTCGCTGCTGGACTTGATTCAGGAAGGAAACATCGGCTTAATCCGGGCTGTAGAAAAATTTAATCCGCATAAGGGTTTTAAATTCAGCACTTACGCCACGTGGTGGATCCGCCAGTCGATTACCCGTTCCATCGCAGACCAGGCACGCTCTATCCGCGTACCTGTGCATATGATCGAAACGATTAATAAATTATTGAGAATCAGCCGTAAGCTGACGCAGGAATACGGGCGTGAACCCACCGCTGCTGAAATCGGACAACAATTGGGGCTTTCCGCTGCCAGAGTGCGCAGTATTATCAAAGTCGCCGAACTGCCGATTTCCCTGGAATTGCCTATGGGAGAGGAAGCTGATAGTCATCTCGGTGATTTCATCGAAGACCGTAATGCGATCCAACCTTTGGACAGCGCTTCCAAACAACTGCTGAAAGACCAGATCAACGAAGTATTATTAACTCTAACCACCAGAGAACAAAGGGTATTGGTGCTCAGATTTGGGCTGGAGGACGGCCGTGGCCGGACGTTGGAGGAAGTAGGTCTGGAGTTTAAAGTAACCCGTGAGCGCATCCGTCAGATTGAGGCAAAGGCATTACGCAAATTGCGACACCCGAGTCGGAGCCGGAAACTTCGGGATTATTTGGAATAGAGAAAAAATGAGTTGGTGCCGGTAGGCAATAATAAGAAAAAACATTAATCACAATCGTAAAAGGAAGGTAAAAATGGTCGCATTTCAACATTTTAAGAGAGGCTCCCATCTGGTTAAATCCCGGATCAACGCCCGGCAGGACCGGAGAAGAAAAGCCCGGAAACTGGGCAAGAACTTTGCGGGGTAAATATTCTTTATCGTTTCTTCTTGATTACGCAAATGTTATTCTTTTATAAGAGAGATGACATAATTAATTATTTTGGAGCATAAAAATGAGTAATTCCATGAGGCATAAACTCAATCGTTTGGCCAGGGCTAAAGTCAAAGCAAAACAAAGTAATACCCGCCGCAACGCGACACATGTTAGTAAAAGCTCCTGATATCTGATCAATGAGCTATCGAAGGATCACTTTTTTGCCAGCTTATCCAATCGGCTGACACTTGTTACATGATCCATTGTGTTCAGAAAATCTTTTAGCGAGCTGCTCTGATTTCTAATGTTCTGAATTGCTGTGCCGACAGGATCGGTATAAGCCGGGGTATCCGCATAAGTCCCGTAGAAAGCAAAATAAGCCTGGTTCAGTTTGCGGATGTAATAGCCCTGTGTTTGCAGATAGTCACGCTGTTCGTCCATATATTGTTCCGCCCGGTCGGTTTGCCCCGCTGACAGATACGCATCCACATTCTGCCGGATTTGTCTCATGGTGGCATTAAAATCAAAGCCCTGGGCAGATGCCGTTGTTGGGGGCGGATTAGTGGTTGCCGGAAAATAACTTGAGTAATATTTGTCATAAACCTGTTGGCCGATTTCCGAGCTTACCATACCGGCCAGCGATTCATTCATTGTTATGATGTCCTGACTGCGGGAGATGCCCAGCAAGTCCAGTACATAGCGGAATCCCAGCGGTTTAAACGCGAGGTACTGGTGTACCCATTCTTCGGTCGCGGCGTTAAGCACATCATGCAGACTGGAATTGGCATTGACAAAAGTCGGGTAGGTGACTCCCAACCCCCCCAGTTCCACCACCAGCGCCGAATATCCGGATTCTTCCACCTGATTTTCCAGCTGATTCATCTGATCTGTCGTTAAATTCTGCAGCAGCAAAACATCCCGTATGCGGTCGATTTGATTTCTGGGTGAAATCACCAGTAAATGCGGCGGTTCTGCCAATTCGAAAGCGATGGGTGGGAAACTCACTCCGAAAATTGAATCAAATGGGTTGATTATTCCGTTTTGCCGCAAGACTGTTCGAATCTGCAGTCCGATAATTGTTTCCGCCTTTTTCTGCATGGCGGCTGTCTGGGATGGAGAAAGCGTGTTTTGCTGCGTATCGCTAAAATAATCGATGACCTGTTGGCTATCATTTGCCGATAAGTTCCGGTCGTCCCATGTTTGCCTGATTTCACCAAAAATAGACCGGACTTCCCAATTGAAAATACTGAAGCGGTAACCCTTAACGGCCTTATCTATGGATTTGTTCAAACCGGATTGCGGCGTCGGTGCACAGCTCGCCCCGGTTTGTGTAATGACTAATATCAGGCCGATCAGGAAAAATAATTTAAGTTTCAAATTCGGATCCTCTGGGTTATGGAGGTGAATTTGCTGTATTACTTTTTATTATAACAAGTTACCCCAATTCGGGTTTTGTCAGTGAAACCTCCTTTGTCATTCCTGCATCCGCCTCAGGCGGATCAAAGATCTCCCTGCCTGCTGACGGCAATAAATTCCAAGCTACAAATACCAACTACCAAATAAATACTAAATCCCATAAAGATATCGAAATACGTAACAAATCTAAATATCGAAACTCTGCACACCCTGAGTCCGCAGCCGAAGGGTCTCCCTGTGGTTCACTAAAATCATTTTTGTCATTCCCGACCTGATCGGGAATCCATCCTTCATCCCCACCTTATCCTGATCGCTGATTGCTGAAAGCTGCCCGCTGAAATTCTGATTTTGTATTTTGTATTTTGATATTGCCGAAGGTTCTTCAACTGAAGGATAAGGATTTCGACATTAGTATTTCGGATTTTCTGTAATTTGATACTTGATTATTTCTTCAAGAAAAGAGGTGACAAAACCCCCTTGACA
>PMCB01000102.1:12271-36430 GCA_003153955.1 Dehalococcoidia bacterium
C
The DNA here is from genome assembly GCA_003153955.1 of Dehalococcoidia bacterium. Taxonomy (GTDB): domain Bacteria; phylum Chloroflexota; class Dehalococcoidia; order Dehalococcoidales; family Fen-1064; genus Fen-1064. Next base: position 12,273 of record PMCB01000102.1, read on the forward strand.
TTTAGTAATGCCGAAAGGGGCATTCCCCTGTGTTTCTGTAGGGACAGGTTTCGAACTCGCCCGCCTGATTCCGGGGGAAAACACGGGTACGGTGGAATACCACAATTCACCCTCCAATTCGGCCGAAGGTACTTTTATTTCGGTAGACTTACATCGAAATAAAAGTACAAAGTCATTCCAATTTGGGCCGAAAACCCAAATCTCCTCTGGTCAATCCAAAAACGCAGAGTGCTTCCGCATACTTACTTTCAATAATAGTTTCGCGAAATTTCAAAATAAAAAAATATACCGGAATCTTTGCGTTCGTCATGCTTCGTATCTTATAATAAATTTGTTAGCATCGCTAATAGTCAATGTATCAATGACAAATTAAATGTTTATTAAAGCAAAATTTATTCGAAAATCAGAGGGAAACTGAAGATGCAAGATATTTCCAAAAACTCCGGCGCTCACCGCGGTGGAATTGAATATAAATGGATTGCCCTTTCCAATACAACACTGTCTATCATGTTGGCTTTTATCAATACTACCAGCGTCCTGTTGGCTTTACCCGTTATTTTCCGGGGTATCGGCATTAACCCGCTGGCTCCCGGCAGCAGCAATTATTTGTTATGGCTGCTCATGGGCTACATGCTGGTCACGGCTGTATTTGTCGTCGCTTTCGGGCGGTTGGGGGACATGTTCGGGCGGACGCGCATGTATAATCTCGGGTTTGCCATCTTCACAATCGGTTCACTTTTATGCGCACTGACATGGAGCCACGGCACTGCCGGAGCTGTCGAGTTAATCCTTTTCCGGGTTGTTCAGGGGATTGGCGGCGCTTTCCTCTTCGCTAACTCCGCGGCTATCCTCACCGATGCTTTCCCTGAAAATCAAAGGGGTATGGCCCTCGGGTTGAATCAAGTGGCCGGCATTGGCGGCTCATTCCTCGGAATTCTGGTCGGCGGTCTGCTCTCCCAGGCAGGATGGCGCTGGGTATTTCTGTTTAATGTCCCCATCGGTTTATTGGCAACAATCTGGGCATACCGGACGCTGCGTGAAGTCGGTACCACACAGAAGGAGCCCATTGACTGGTTTGGAAACCTTACGTTCGCTGCCGGTTTAACGATGGTGTTGATTGCCTTAATTTACGGCATCAATCCCAGCGCTCATTCGTTAATGAGCTGGACAACTCCTTTCGTTTTGAGCATGCTTATCGGTGGTGTAATTCTGCTTGCGGCCTTTATCATTATCGAGCAGCGTGTCAAAGCCCCCATGTTCCGGCTTGATTTGTTCCGCATTCGCGCCTTCGCTTCAAGCAGTGTTGCGACTCTGATGTCATCTTTGGCCCGCGGCGGATTTATGCTGATGCTGACTATCTGGCTGCAGGGAATATGGCTTCCGCTGCACGGCTACGATTTCCAGGTAACCCCGTTATGGGCCGGGATTTACATGATTCCGTCGAGTATCGGAATCCTGCTGCTCGGGCCGCTTTCCGGACGGTTATCGGACCGTTACGGCTCCCGTTATTTTGCTACCATCGCCATGATTCTCACTGCTGTGGGTTTTTTCTTGCTGTTGCTGCTGCCGGTTAATTTTAAATACCCGTTGTTCGCGGCAATTATTTTTCTTGACGGTTTATCGATGGGAATGTTTATGGCCCCGAATACCGCGGCTATCATGAACAGTCTTCCGCCAAAGCATCGCGGCGCCGGTTCCGGCATGCGGGCCACTTTGATGAATGTTGGCAGTCCGATATCGATGGCGGTTATTTTTACCCTGATGGTCGTCGGGCTTAATGCCACGATGCCGGCTGCCCTGTATAACGGCCTGGTCCAGAATGGTATTCCCGCCGCGGTGGCTCATCAGGTAGCCGGCGCCCCTCCGGTTGGTTATCTCTTCGCTGCGTTCCTGGGGTATAACCCGTTAGCAACGATGATTCCGGCCAACGTATTGAATGCTCTGCCGGCGGCTCAGGCCGCCAATATCACTTCCCGTGCTTTCTTCCCCGGATTAATCGATACCGCTTTCCATCACGGTCTGGTTGAGGTCCTGATATTCGGCATCATTATGTGTCTTATCGGCGCGGCAGCTTCCTGGGTCCGCGGCGGCAAGTATATCTATCACGAAAAAGGTGAGTCTTAGGCCCTGATTATTACTCAATGCGACAGCGTGCCGCCTGCGCTCAGAAACACGAGGCTGAAATAGTTTTTGTGCCGGTAGTCCATAATGGCTTATTTGAACCAGCGGATGTTTTTCTTCGGGATTTCTTTGACTTCAGGCGCCGGTTCCAGAGTCCGGGTGATTTTGTGCGAGACCCAGCTGACGGGTTTCGTAACCGGTTGCAGGATTTTTACTTTCTGGCCCCAGGCTTGCATGATCAGGTCGGTGTATAGACTGAAAGTTTGGACTACGGTTAAATAATCTACGCAAATGAATATCTCTTCGGCTACTCCGAAAGGCATGCTGGCCGGAATATAACCTCGGGCGTATTCAACTGCCCAGACGCCGTTGGTGAAATTCATGGCACGCGCCTGCCCCGGCCCAACGTAGATGCGGTCGCCGGGTTTATAAACCGTCTTTTCAAATTGACCTTCAGCGTAGTACCAGGTTTCCCCGTCGATGACTGTATCCCAGAATCCGGTGAAATGCCGTCCGGAATGGCCCTCAGACCCGATCGGGGTACCCCATATCATGATGTATTCGCTGGTGGACGCGTAATAGAGCTTCATTTGAATCATCGCGCCGCCGGCGATACTGTATATCCACGGTTGCGAGAAATCGAGCGTATCCGGATAATAAACCGCCAGGGCTTTGGCGAAATCGTCAAACATCTGCGGCTTGGGTTTTCCCAGGCATGCTAAAGCACATTTGTGCACGATTTCGGGATCAAATTTAGGCATCGGAATCACCCCTTTTATTCTTAATTCCCTTGCTTTTATCGAAGGGCCCGAACATTTTATCCATCGAGCCGCTGACGATGCGGATTACTTGAGCACGGGAAAGCATTTTCCCCATAAAAAAGTATCCCAGCCGGTTAGACTTCCCTGCAATCAGGCTGGGTCTTTTCCCCAGCGCATTCCACGCTTCAGTTACGGTTGGCTTAACATCCATCACCTTGACGAACCTGGCCGTTTTCGGCGAGTTAGCATCCCAGCCGGTTGTTTTTGTCGGCCCGGCCATGAACCCAAGCACGTCTATCCCATGTGGCCTAAGCTCATACCATAAACTTTCCGCTATTATCAGGTTGTAGGCCTTTGTTCCAGCATAATTAGCACTGTAAGCTGTGCCGAACAACGCCGAACCGGATGAAAGAAAAATAATCCCCCCTCGTTTACGTTCGGCCATTTTCCCGGCGAGGTGACGGGTTAAAATGAGACTCGCCCGGGAGTTGACCTGCAGCTGCTTTACAAGTTCGGCTTCGGTGAGGCTCAGAAACGGGGAGACTTTTGACAGGCTTGCGTTATTTATCAGCAAGCCGATTTCCAGGGAATCGGCGATAGGGGTAATTGCCTGTAATGGATCTTCCCGGTTAAGGTCAACGGCAATGGTTCTGACTTCCACACCGTAAACATGTTTTAGCGAATCAGCCTCGGCCTGAAGTAAATTGGCATTCGTAGCAACCAGAACCGTATTGAGGCCGCGTTCGGCGCACTGCCTGGCAAATTCGGCACCCAGCCCCCGCGAAGCCCCTGTAATCAAAGCCCACGGCCCGTATCTCTTTAAGAAAGAAGTTGCCACGGTTTATTTTCCCCCAGCCCTTGTCCGGGGTTTCTCCATTATAACCTGAAGAATATATATGTTAGCTATCTTAACACTTGAATTCACGTGTTTACAAGCTTTTGTAAGAAGCCATTCGGGAATTATCTAAATAACAGGCCGTAATACTGCCCGCACCGGCGAACCGTCATTATTCACGATTCTTAAAGGCAGGCATATCAGGTCATAATTCCCCGCGCTTACCGCGGAAAGGTTCAGTCCTTCGAGGAGCCAAATCCCGGCTCCCAGTAGAATCTTGTGGGTCCCTGTCTGGCTGGCCGGGGCTCGCACCGACAGGTAATCCAGGCCGATTAAACTCAACCCCGCATCGGCCAGCACCTGCGCGGCCTCAGGTGAAATATCCACAAAATCCTCGACAAAATTGTCTGTTTTCCAGCACCGCTCGGAATTAGTGGTTTTAAACAGAACCCGCTCGCCGCGTTTAAACGTGTATTGTTTCAGTTCTTCCGGTCTGACTGTCCTGGTATCCTTGATCTCGATCACCCTGGCCGGCCCGATGGCAATATCCAGCGGCATTTGGTCGATGGTTTTACCGTTGGCAATTCCGTGCCGGGGGGCATCCAGATGCGTCCCGGTGTGCACGCCGATATGCAAGGTGGTGTTGTTGCTGCCGTCGCCGCGTTCCATTGATGCCCTGTGCTCGATTCTTAATTTTTGCTCATTAGCAAAAACAGCCATGTCCTCCCGCAGCGGCACACTGACGTCGATCCAACCGGAACGGGTCTCATTGTTATTTGGTTTTAAGCTCATTAAAATCTCCTGGTATTTGTATTTGCAGTGTCATTTTGTTATCACTAAAACCCTAATCGTGAGTAGTCGGCGGCGCGGAAGTATTGTTAACTTTAGGCCCTCTCATCAAAGAAGGAATAATCGCTGCCAGCGCTACGAAACCGAGAATCAAACAGGCGTGATTTATCGACCTCAGAAAAATCGGAATTTCATTCGAACTGATTAACTGTGAACTGCCGACTATCTGAGAAAGTTTATTGTACGGCATCACCAGTGTCATCAGCAGTAAAGAAAAAGGCACGCTGAGCACTGCGCCTGTTTGGTTTACCGTCATTCTGATGCCGTTTGCTACGCCGCGTTTCTCCGCTGGTACGGAACCCATTTCAGAACTGGAATTAGGTGAAGAGAACATCGCCATCCCGAATCCGAACAAGGCCAGACTTACCAGTACTTCCCCGTAAGATGATTTTTGATTTAACGTTGAAAACCAGATCAGCGCCGCCGCGTTGAAGGCTAAACCTACTGAACATAAAATCCGGCTGCCGTATTTATCAGCCAGCCTGCCGCTGATCGGGCTGATAATAAAAATCAGGATTTCCATAGGAATCAGCAGCACGCCTGTTTTAGCCGCGCTGTACCCGAGTATCAGCTGCAGATAAAGCGACCGGAGAAACGGGCCGCAGCTGAACGCTAAGGAATTTAAGAAAGCGGCAAAATTACCGGCCGCAAACAGTCTTATCTTAAACAAACTCAGGTCGAGTGTGGGGAATTTTATGTGCAACTCCACGAAGATAACCGCGATGAAAAATGCTAGCCCGCAGGCGATAATGATAATATTCCGCTCCGAAAGCGGATCCCCTATCGCCAATCCGATTAAAATCGTTGCCAGTCCGATACAGTATAATATCGACCCAGCCCAATCGAATTTTTGTCCTACCGGTTTCTGACTGATTTCTTTCAGGTGGGTATAGCTCCAGATTGACCCGAAAATTCCGATGGGTATGTTTACGAGGAATATCGATTGCCAGCCAAAGTAGGTTACCAGCACTCCGCCCAGCGTGTATCCGGCAATATTTCCCAGGTTTACGGCCATCACCGCCGTGCCCAGACCCATCCCGAGCTCCTTTTTAGGAAAAGCGTCGGTGATGATTGCCCCGCTGTTGGCCATCAGTAATGCGGCCCCTGCCCCTTGAAAAAACCGGAAAATCACCAGTTGGTCGCCGTTCCTGGATAGGGCGCAAAGCAGCGAACCAATGGTGAATATCACAAATCCCAAATTAAAAAGTCTGACCCTGCCGTACAAATCTCCAAGCCGCCCGAGCAAAACAAAAAGAATTACCATCATCAGCGTATATCCGGTGATAATCCATATACCGTGAACGATGCTGGCATGTAAATGCGCTAAAATCGTCGGCAATCCGATTACCACGATGCTGGCATCCAGGTTTGCCATGAAAGTTCCCACACTGGCAGCCATTAAGGCTGTCCATTTATAATCTAACGGTTTTTTCACGTAATCTCACTTTCCAAATCTTGTTTTCTCCGCGACTGGTGCAAGACAAAATTAGATATGCCTGTCAGGGGGGTATCCTGGCTATTTTCGTATTGAGTGATAATTGGATATTAATATTCTCATAAGAGAATCAGCGTTGTGTCGATTAAAACCTGATGGAATACCGGTTCACTTTAAAAGGCTATCCATGTCCCCATGCATGGAGTCAAACAGCTAGTGTGCATATCTTGAGTATAGAACTTTCAATTTTCCATTTACAAATCGTTAATTTCGGTTTTACGGATAAATGGATAATGAAGTATCGTTTCAATTGCCTGAGAGTATGAACTCACAATCATGTATCCCAAATAATATTTCTTGTCGCATTTGTAATTAATTTGTTATGTTTTCTATCAATTATTTATCACCCTGACATGATTTGTGCATTAAACTGCATGAGGAGAATCTTTTAAGCAAAGGCAAACCTGGAAACTTTGTCCGGACGGCAAATCCGGCATTGAACGTAAGAGGAGAACTACAATGCGAGTGGGCATTTCTTGCGATCACGGCGGATTCGAGTTGAAGGAATATCTGATATTAGCCCTCAGAAACGCCGACTACGAAGTTGTTGACTACGGAGCAAAAGCACTGAATCCGGAGGATGATTTTCCTGATTTTGTGTTACCAATGGCCAGAGCGGTGGCTGGCGGTGAAGTCAGTCGCGGTTTGGCTATTTGTGAAAGTGGGGTCGGAGCATGTATTGCGGCCAATAAAGTGCCGGGTGTCCGCGCCGCATTAATCGCGGATTCATTCTCTGCGCATCAGGGTGTAGAAGATGACAATATGAATGTGCTTTGTCTGGGAGGACAGGTTACGGGACAAGCACTGGCATGGGACCTGGTTCAGGCATTCCTGGGTTCAAACTTTAAAGACCTTGAGCGATTCAGACGTCGTCTCGCGAAAATATCAGTGTTGGAACATAAGGTAAGTACACAATGACAATCTCAACCAGCCAATCCGATAAACCGTTCTGGACGCTCTCTTCAGCTGATGCCTTTAGTCAGTTGGGGACGACCAGCGGTGGGTTGACTCAGGAGGAAGCTGAAACAAGGCTGGGCCGTTTTGGCGCAAACCTTCTGAAACCTAAAAAGAAAGCCGATACATTGACTCTTTTAGTAAATCAGTTCCGGAGTCCGCTCGTACTCATCCTTATTATTGCCGCCGTCTTAGCATTTTTCTTAAAAGACCCGGTTAACGGCGGGATTATCCTGGTGATCGTAGTTGCCAGCGGTTTATTGGGATTCTGGCAGGAAAGAGGCTCTACGATGGCCGTTCAGAAACTAATGGCCATCATTCAAACCAAAGTATCTGCAATGCGCGGCGGGAATCTCACCGATGTCCCGCTTGAAGAAATTGTGCCTGGAGATGTTATTTCTCTTTCCGCCGGCGATGTTGTCCCTGCCGATTGCCTGATTGTTGAATCAAAAGACCTTTTCGTGGATGAAGCCACTTTGACAGGAGAGACTTACCCGGCTGAAAAATCGGTGGGATTATTACCGAAGGACACCGTCATTAGTCATCGGACAAACTCTCTTTTTATGGGCACCCATGTAATCAGCGGGAGTTCCAGAGCCGTAGTTATGAATACGGGCACCGGGACGGAATTTGGTAAGATTGCCGACCATTTGAGGTTCAGGCCACCCGAAACGGAATTTGAGCACGGAATCAGGCATTTCGGTTATTTCCTGATGATTGTCACGATGGTTCTGGTCATGGCCATCCTTGCCATCAATATCTATTACGGACGTTCGCTGCTGGACTCAGTGTTGTTTTCCCTGGTTCTGGCAGTGGGACTGACTCCCCAGTTGCTGCCCGTTATCATCAGTATTAACCTTTCTCACGGCGCGAAAAAGATGGCCGAAAAAAAAGTGATTATCAAGCGTCTGGAATCCATTGAAAACTTTGGCAGCATGAACGTACTGTGTTCCGACAAGACCGGTACTTTAACCCAAGGAATAATGCATTTGAAATCCTTTGCCGGTGCGGATGGCAGTGAAAATGAAAAAGTATTGCTGTTTGCCTATCTCAACTCGTCATTTGAAACCGGGTATAATAATCCCATCGATACCGCTATTCGCGCACACAGCCCCCTGGATATATCCGCTTATCATAAATTGGATGAGGTTCCCTATGATTTCATTCGCAAAAAGCTGACTATATTAGTCTCCGCCAAAGAGGGCAATCTGGCCATCACCAAAGGCACCTTGCCCAATCTGTTTTCGATATGCTCCCAGGTTGAGACAGCCGGCGGCATCGTTGATTTAACCGGCATCCGGGACAAAGTGCAGACTCAATTTGATAACTTCAACTGGCAGGGATTCCGGGTATTGGGAATCGCCTACCGGCAATATCAAACCGGCAGCACCATCACTAAAGAGGATGAGAAAGATTTCATCTTTCTGGGATTCATTGTTCTCGAAGACCCTGTGAAAGAAGGGGTTGCGGACACCATTATAAAATTGAAACAACAGGGCATTGCCTTAAAAGTCATTTCCGGCGATAACCGGTTGGTGACGGCCCATATCGGGGAACAGGTCGGATTACCGACTGCACAAATAATAACAGGGACAGATCTTCTCCATATTTCGGATGCCGCTTTGGTACAGCAAGCGAATCAGGTCAGTATTTTTGCTGAGATTGAACCAAATCAAAAGCAGCGTATCATTATTGCGCTTAAGAAAGCAGGCAATGTGGTCGGTTACATCGGGGACGGTATAAACGATGCTCCGGCGCTGCATGCTGCGGATGTTGGCATTTCAGTAAACAGCGCCGTTGATGTGGCGAAAGAAGCAGCGGACATTGTATTGTTGGAAAAAGATTTAAATGTGCTCGAACAGGGCGTCCAAGAGGGAAGAATTACCTTTGCCAATACACTCAAATACGTTTTTATGGCCACCAGCGCTAATTTCGGTAATATGTTCAGCATGGCAGGAGCATCTATTTTTCTTTCATTTTTGCCGCTGCTGCCAAAACAGATACTACTGACCAATCTGATGACCGATTTCCCGGAAATGAACATCGCGTCGGATAACGTCGATGCGGAGGCGATAACTCAACCCCGCCGGTGGAATATCCGGTTCATTCAGCGGTTTATGCTGACGTTCGGGATATTAAGCTCCATTTTTGATTACCTGACATTTGGTGCGCTCTTGTTGTTTTTGCACGCTTCTCAAACGCAATTCCGGACAGCATGGTTCGTGGAATCGGTGGTCTCAGCCTCACTAATCGTATTGGTTATTCGCAGCCGGAAATCGATATTGCACGGCCGTCCGGGCAAATATTTGCTGATGGCAACATTGCTAGTGGTGGCGGCAACATTTATTTTACCTTACACGCCGCTCGATAACCTACTTGGATTCAGTAAATTGCCTGTCTCGTTTGTGCTAATAATTATCGGCATCGTGATTGTCTACATAGCGGCCGCTGAGTTTACTAAAAAAGTGTTTTACCGGCTGGTGCGGCAAACTTAGCGCGGTAGCTTGAGCGGTAAATATAACGACAGGAAACAAGGAGAATAAATTATATGTCCCTTCCCAATAATAAAAATGGCAAAAGCATCCTGGAGCAGATTGCCCGCCGGGTTATGCTGGAACATGGTTTTCAAACGGATTTTTCAGCGGCGGCGCTCAACGAACTCGCAAAGATTCAAAATGGTAACAGCGGGAAAGATATTACTTTCAAAGACTTGCGGCAGCTGCTCTGGGCATCGATTGATAATGATGATTCCCTGGACCTGGATCAACTGACGGTGGCGGAGGTGCAGCCGGATAATACCGTAAAAATTCTGGTGGCTGTGGCGGATGTGGACGCCCTGGTAAAAAAGAATTCAGAAATTGACGGGCACGCCCATCAGAACACTACTTCCGTCTATACCGCCGGTAAAACTTTCCCGATGCTTCCTGAAAAACTTTCCACAAATCTTACTTCACTCAATTATCAGCAAGACCGCCCGGCGATAGTAGTCGAGATGATAATCGATGATGCCGGAGAAATAAAAAGTTCGGATATTTATCATGCTCTGGTCAATAATCATGCCAAGCTGGCTTATAACGCTGTCGCGGCCTGGTTGGATGGCAAAGAAACTACGCCGAATAAAGGTGTCACGGTTGACCCTGCCCTTGCCAATAATCTCCGGATTCAAGACCGTGTCGCTCAGAAACTGAGGGCCGTGCGCTACAAACGCGGCGCATTGGAACTCCAGACGCTGGAATCCCATCCGGTCTTTGATGGCAATGAGATCCGGGACTTGCAGGTGGATGAAACGAACAGGGCTAAGGAAATAATCGAAGATTTCATGATCGCCGCCAACGATGTGACTGCGCTATTTCTCCAGGGGAAAAAGATTACTTCTTTACGACGTGTTGTCCGTTCCCCTAAGCGTTGGGACAGGATCGTCGAGATTGCGGCCCAACATAATTATCAGCTTCCGGTTGCGCCTGATTCGAAAGCTCTGGCGGATTTCCTGGTAAAACAGAAAGCTTTAGACCCGCTGCGTTTCCCTGACCTGTCGCTTATCATAATAAAACTGCTTGGCTCCGGTGAGTATGTTGTTGAACTCCCGAATGAGACAGCTCCCGGCCATTTTGGTTTGGCTGTTAAGGACTACACCCATTCCACCGCTCCTAACCGTCGGTTTCCGGACCTGATCACGCAGCGGATTCTAAAAGCAACGCTCGGCGGGGTTCCTTTGCCTTATACCGACTCAGAATTAGTCGAACTGGCTAAACACTGCACCGAAAAGGAAGATGATGCAAATAAAGTAGAACGTCAGGTAGCCAAATCGGCGGCCGCGATGTTGCTCTCCTCGAGAATCGGGAACCAGTTTGACGCTATCTGCACCGGGGCGGCTGATAAAGGAACATGGGTGCGTATCTTTCAGCCTCCCATCGAAGGACGCCTGGCCCGCGGCTATCAAGGGGTCGATGTCGGCAGCCGTTTAAAAGTCAAGCTTATCCGTATCGATATAGACAAAGGGTTTATCGATTTTGAGAGGGTCAATTAAAACTCTTAAAAATTTGTGTGTTATAATTTTGCTCAGTTTCATTATTTGAGTTTTTTCTGATGAATAGCGTGCGTTTATCCGATTTTTTCAACTAATATTTGATATCAAATATTGACAAGAACAGCCGTTTTTTATATCATATAGCTCAATCAACGTCATCATTACCCTGTAATTTAGATGAAAATCCCCAACTTAAAATTTCTTAATATTACGGACGAACAATTAACCTAATTGTGTGGCATAAAGGACATCCAACTTCGCTTTTTGACTCAGCAGGTCAGCGGCACGTTGCTGATTTTATCGCATTAGTTGAGGGGGCGGTATGTTTTACAAAGTTTTAGACGGCGTCAAGATTATTGAATATGGTAACTTTATCTCCGCGCCGTTTTGCGCCAAAATCCTGGCAGACCTTGGGGCGGAGGTCATCAAGATTGAAGAGCCCTGCTGCGGCGATGAATCCCGCAGGCAGGCGCCTTTTTTACAGGATATTCCGGGATTGGAGAACAGCGGTTTGTTTCAATACTTAAATATGAACAAATTAGGAGTGACGCTCAATCCTGAAAGCGCTACAGGCTTGAAAATATTTACCGAATTGCTAAGATCTGCTGATGTTTTTGTGGAAAATAATCCGCCTAAACAAATGAAAAAATTGAAACTGGCTTATACGAAGGCAAAGAAAATTAACCCGCATATCATTATGACCTCGATTACTCCTTTCGGGCAGACCGGCCCGTACCGGGACTATGAAAGTTGCGAATTAGTGAGCGCGCATATCGGCGGCGTGGGGTATATTTCCATGCGTGAAGGCGATATCAGCAAAGAACCGATTAAGTTACCGGCGCATTTGTTTAGTTTCCAGGCCGGGTTGAGCGCCGCAGTGGCCACGCTAAGCTCGATATTCCGCCAGAGTACCACCGGACTGGGGGAGCAACTAGATGTTTCCGAACAGGAAAGTGTTATTCAAAATTTGAATTCTTCCATCGCGCGTTATTCTTATGCCGGTCAGATTATGGCACGGACGGATGCGGCAGGACATGCTCCTTTTCATATTTTGCCTTGCAAAGACGGCTTCATTTGCGCCGCTTTCGTAGAAGAAGCGGAATGGCGGCGTTTTGTTGAGGTTATGGGTCACCCGGAATGGGCCGACAACGAGTTATTTAAGGATTTTGCCTTACGGGCGAAATACTGGGATGCGCTTAAACCTTTGATGGTTGAATGGACGATGCAGTTCACCGAAGAAGAAATCTACCGGCGGAGTCAGGAAAAAGCCGTCCCGCTGGGCGCGGTCCGCTCGGCACATCAGGTTCTTCAGGATAAACAGATGGCAGCACGGCAATTCTTCGTTGAAATTGAACGTGACGGCAGTAAATTGACATTCCCGGGTGTGCCGTACCGGTTTTCTGAAATCAAAATGGAATCGCCCTCGGCGGCGCCGCTTCTGGGTCAGCATAACGAAGAGATTTATTGCGGACGTTTGGGTTATCACAAACGCGACCTGGCCAAATTTAAAGAAGCCAGCGTAATTTAAGGTTAACAAGGATTCTTTCTCTACTAAAAATGAGAAACTAAGGCAGGGAGCAGGATATGAGCACGCCATCTCTTAAAGGCATCAGGGTTATTGCTTTCACCTGGGTTTGGGCAGGGCCGTGGATGGGCGGGGTATTGGCGGACATGGGTGCCGAGGTAATCAAAGTTGAAACCAAGCAGAGGCTGGATTCCCAGCGTGTCGTAAAAATAACCAAAAACCCCGAACAGGGTCCTAATCAGGGACAGTTCAATGTGACCAATCGCGGAGTTAAAAGTATTACGTTGAACTTGAAACAGCCAAAAGGGCTGGAAATTATCAAGAAGCTGGTTAAGATCAGCGACGTTATTATTACCAACTTTGCACCGCGTGCGTTGCCCGGCTGGGGACTCGGCTACGACACGCTAAAACAAATCAAGCCGGATATTATTTTGGTTACTTTACCGGCTTTCGGCAGTACCGGCCCGGATAAAGATTATCTTTCTTACGGATCTACACTCGAGGCCGTCGGCGGCTTGAGTGCCTCATTCGGTTATCCCGGCGAGGTGCCGGTTATTTCCGGACCTTATCCCAGCGACCCCATCGGCAGCATGTACGGTCTGGTCGGCGTGCTGGCTGCGCTGAATTACCGTCAGAGAACCGGCAAGGGACAGCATGTCGATATTGCCCAGAACGAAGGGGTCACAAGCCTGATTCCTGAAGTCATCATGGAAGAGGTGATGAACGGACGAACCCGGCCCCGCATGGGCAACCGCGACGAAATCATGGCGCCTCACGGTTGTTATCCCTGCAAAGGCCGCGACAAGTGGGTTGCCATCGCTGTCGGCACCAATGACAAATGGAAGGCTCTTTGCCATGTGATGGGTAATCCGGATTGGGCCAAAGATGAAAAATTCTCCGACCAGTATGCGCGCTGGCAAAATCAGGATGAGTTAAATAAACTGATTGCCGGTTGGACTAAAGATTTTACTCATTATGAAGTGATGCAGAAGCTGCAAAAAGCAGGAGTTGCCGCCGGTCCTTCTTTTAATATCGAAGAATTGGTCAACGACCCCCCCGTCAAGAACCGTGGGATCTTTATTGAGCAAAATCATCGGGTGGCCGGTAAAACTATTGTTTACCGCTCTCCCTGGAAATCAGCCTTGACTGCTAAAAATCCCCCGGCGCCGTGCCTGGGTGAAAATAACGACTACGTTTTTAAAGAACTGTTAGGTATCAACGATAAGGAAATCGCCGACTTGATTGAGACTAAGGTCATTTATTAGAGATAAATGATTTAATCAGCTTTTAAATATATCGGATAAGTCAAAAAGGAGAAAATAGTAATGTCAGCAAATGAGTTAAGCCCCATCGAGATGTGGTACGAAGTATGCAAGAATAAAGGCCGTGTTTATACCAGCGAAGAAGCCCGCACCCGCGGGTTTGGATATATGAAGCCTTATTTTAACCGGGAAGTTACGATTGACACCATCGAGCACTTCGTCGACGGCATCGGTGACATTAATCCCCTTTACCGCGACCGTGAATATGCCAAAAATACCAAGTACAAATGTCTGACGGCACCTCCCAACTATATCTATACGATTACTTATGCCCAATATCCGGATGATTGGCCGGCCGGCATATCCGGATTCTATTCCGGTTCCGCGCATGAATGGTTCCGCCCGCTGTGCGAAGGCGATAAGCTGGAATATCGAGTGAAATATCCATCTGATGCCAAATTGATGGCCAGTCAATTTGCCGGACAAAAAGTAATGTCATATGAAACCTGCGATTATTTCCGCGGCGGGGCTATTGTCGGCGGTTATCAATCATGGGAGACCTGGACCGAAAACCAGAAGGTCGATGAGACGAACAAATACAAAAAAGAAGTCTCAAAATTACCGACATACACGCAGGAGGACCTGATTAAAATCAATAAAGCCCAGGACAAAGAACTGGAGATGCTGCGCGGCGCCAATCCCCGTTATTGGGAAGATGTGAAAGAAGGAGATGAACTGACGCCGGTTGTGCGCGGGCCGTTTACTTTAACCGAAAAAGAAGCCTGGAACATCGGCGGACACGGCAATGTTCATTTCTCGGAAAGGTTGATGCGGATATACAAAGAAAGAGACCCGCATCATATTGTTTCCTACGACCCGACTTTCCAGGCGCCGAATATGGTACGGCCGGGTTCTTTGCTGCGTTTCGCGGCCGGTGAACACCTGGAAGCCTGGCGGGCTATGGTCCTGACAAACTGGATGGGCGATGATGCTTTCCTTTGGAAATCACGCTCCGAAATCCGGAAGTTCTGTATGCTGGGTGATACCTGTTTCTGTAAAGGCAAAGTTGTTAAGAAGTATTGCGATAACGGTAAATACTGCGTGGACATCGATTGCTGGTGCGAAAATCAAAGAGGCGAAAAGATCGTGCCGGGGACAGCCACGATAATTCTCCCGTCAAGAGAGCACGGCCAGGTTGTTTATCCTGAACCGTACGCCCGCGTGCCTGAGAAATAAACCCCGGTTTATTTTTTTATTGGTACAGGATAATATTTTAGGGGAGGGAGCCCGAGTTGGCTCCTTCCCCCTTTTTCTACATCATTTCAGCACGAAATAATTTCTGACTTGACCCCTGGTTGACTTCAATTCATCGCTGTAATATGCTTTGATATTAACCGGAGCAATGCCGAATGTTTCTTTGTCGCATATTCCTTATTTTGCATCTGATTTAAGACTTTTATCTGGAGGAGGATACCATGGCAAATATTTCGTATCAGCACCTTAACCCACCCGTTAGAATTTTACTGGGTCCGGGACCGAGCAATGTTCATCCGCGTGTTCAACAAGCCATGGCCGCCCCGATGGTCGGGCATTTGGATCCATACTTCGTGAAAATCATGGACGACACCGTCGAGTTGCTGCGTTACCTTTTCCGCACACAAAACAAGCTCACTTTTCCGATTTCCGGCACCGGTTCCGCCGGTATGGAAGCCAGTTTTTGTAATTTTCTGGAACCGGGCGATACAGTCGTCATCGGTGTCAACGGCGTGTTCGGCGAGAGGATGGTGGATAATGCGGCCAGGTGCGGCGCCGAAGTTATTCCGGTCACTGCCGAATGGGGAAATATTGTCGCTCCCGAAGCTATCGAATCTGCGCTGAAATCCCGGAAGAAGGTTAAAATGCTGGCGCTGGTGCATGCGGAGACATCGACCGGCGTCATGCAGCCGCTGGCAGAAGCCTCAAAACTGGCAAAACAATACGGGGCGTTATTTATGGTGGACACGGTTACATCTTTGGCCGGGCAGGAAGTCGCGGTCGATGATTGGGGAATCGATATCTGTTACAGCGGCACGCAAAAATGCATCAGCTGTCCCCCGGGGCTGGCTCCTTTCACGGTCAATCAAAAAGCGCTTGACATAATGCAAGCCAGGAAAGCCAAAGGCCCAAGCTGGTACCTCGATCTTGGCCTGCTTTCTGCCTATTGGGGGACCGGGCGCACTTATCATCACACCGCGCCCGTTTCCATGATTTATGCGTTGCACGAGGCGCTGGCGCTGATCTATGAAGAAGGATTGGAAGCACGCATCAAACGCCATCAGAAGAATGCCGCGGCCTTAACCGCCGGTCTGGAAGCAATGGGTATGGTAATGCATGCTCAGGCAGCCTACCGGTTGAATTCGTTGAACTCGGTCCGTATCCCGGCAGGGGCGGATGATGTGCGTGTCCGGCAAAAACTGCTGAATGAATATAATGTTGAAATCGGTGGAGGTCTTGGTCCTTTGAAAGGCAAGATCTGGCGCATCGGCCTGATGGGCGAATCATCCAGCGAGTCAAATGTATTGTTCCTGCTCTATGCCCTGGAAAAAATATTGGTGGCGGAACGCTGCGACATGGAATTGGGCGCGGGTGTGAATGCCGCCATCACCGTATTTAAAAAATCCTGAAATCAGAGAACAAAGGGGAAACTTCTATGAAAGGTAGAACTGCCATCGCCAAAATCCTGAAAATGGAAGGGGTAGAATTTGTCAGCGGTTTCCCTCAAAATGATATTTTTGAAGCAGGCGCCGAAGAAGGTATCAGGTGCATTATTTCACGGACCGAGAGAATAGGTGTGAATATTGCAGATGCTTACACCCGGGTTTCCAACTGTAAACGCAACGGGGTTTGTCTTGTCCAGTCCGGCCCGGGTATCGAGAATGCATATTCCGGTATCGCCCAGGCTTATAGTGAGTCCGTTCCTATTTTGGTGATGCCGGCCGGGGCCGACCGCCGCCAGCAGCGTCCCCCGAGTTTTATTGCCTCCAAAAACTACCAGGGCGTCACCAAGTGGGCGGATACGATCAATTTCGCCGACCGTATTCCGGAGATGATGCGCCGTGCCTTTACTTTGATGAGGACGGGACGTCCCGGGCCGGTAATGCTCGAAGTTCCTGTCGATATCATGAATGAAGAATTTGACGATGCCAAATTTCAATACACCCCGGTTAAACCTGTCAGGAGCGCCGGCGACCCGGCTGATATCCGGATAGTTGCCAAAGCACTGATTGCGGCGAAAAGTCCAATTATCCGTGCCGGACAGGGCGTACTGCATGCCTCTGCCTGGGACGAACTGCGGGAACTCGCCGAACTGCTGCAGATTCCTGTTTTTACCACGCTGAGCGGCAAAAGCGGTTTCCCGGAAAACCATCCATTGGCCCTTGGGGCCGGCGGCAACACCCGCCCCAGGACGGTGATGCATTTCCTGGATAAAGCCGACCTTGTTTTCGCCATCGGTTCCAGCTGCACCAAAGAAACATTTACGACTCCTATCCCGGAAGGCAAGAGAATCATCCAGTCAACCGTAGATGAACGAGATATCAACAAAGACTATTCTTTGGAGCATGCCGTCATCGGTGATGCCAAACTCGTATTGCGGCAGCTTATCGATGAAGTGAAGGTGCAGCTCGGCCCTGAATTTAAAAGGAAAAACAACGATGTCGCGAAAGAAATCAAAGCGGTAAAAGAGGAATGGCTCAAAGAATGGCAACCGAAGCTGACTTCAAGTGAGATCCCGATTAATCCCTACCGCGTGGTCGGGGACATGGTGAAAACGTTCGATGCCGGGGAAACTATCATCACCCACGATTCGGGCAGCCCCCGCAATCAATTGTTGCCCTTCTGGGAATCTCCAGTGCCGTCCGGTTATATCGGTTGGGGAAAATCTACGCCGTTAGGCGCGTCGCTGGGTTTCGCCATGGGCGCTAAGTTAGCCCGGCCTGACGAGACAGCAGTCGCGTTTATGGGGAATGCTGCTTTCGGCATGGTCGGTATGGATTTTGAAACTGCAGTCAGGGAAAATATTCCGATTCTTGTAGTGCTAATGAATAATTTCGTGCTGGGCGGTTACATCCGGGAAAATCCGGTCGCGACCCGTAAGTTTCACCTTACAAGTCAGTCCGGAGAATATTGCCAACTCGCGGAAGCCCTTGGCGGCTATTCCGAAAAAGTTGTCCACCCGAATGAGATTATTCCGGCCTTGCAGAGGGCGAAAAAAGCCGTCGACGGCGGACAGGCTGCCCTTCTCGAGATTATCACCTGCGAGGATAATGCCCGTTCCCTGAAATAATAATCGTTTGGCCTTACAGGTCTACGGCGGCCCAGATTCCTTCTTCGACGGCTTCACGTATTTTCCGCGGTTTGACGCAATCGCCGATTTCCGCGAAATCGAGATATTTCCCTTTCAACGCTTCGGGCAGTGCCCGGTCCGGGGTAGAGCCGGCGGCTAATACAATGTTATCCGCGGTCAGAAAAACGGTTTCACCTTCCCGTGTCGTCAGTTCCACGCCCTTATCCGTAATTTTCCGGTACAGCACCTGCGGATATATCTTGACATTATATTTTGCCAGTTTGTCCTGGAAATATTTTTTAAACATCCAGTACTTGATCTCTAGCGCCGGTTCGATATAGGTCAATGTGACATTAGCGCCTTTCTCCGCCAGTGCAAAACACGTTTCGCAGCCGACATGTCCTGCCCCGATAACGACCACATTCTTCCCCACTTTTTTCTCGCCCGCTAAAAATTCCCGGCAATTGATGACGTTTTTCCCTTTTATACCCGGAATGTCAGGGACAAACGGGGTGGAACCAACCGCCACAATCACAGAGTCCGGGGCGAATTTGGTGACTGCTTCCGGCGTCGCTTCTTTGTTCAAGACGACATTTACACTGGCTTTTTTCACCTGAACCTTGAGGTAAGTCAGGAAATTCCCTAAGTCCTGTTTATCCGGCGGGATAACGGCCAGAATCAATTGTCCGCCAAGCGCATTACTTTTTTCCCACAACGTAACATGATGCCCTTTTTGTGCCGCGATAATTGCGGCCTGCATGCCGCCCGGGCCGCCGCCCAAAACCAGGACCTTTTTCTCTTTAGTCACCCGCGGCAGTTTTGCCTGGAATTCCCTTTCTTTGCCGACCAGCGGATTGACCGTGCAGGACATCGGGGAAAAATCGCACACGACATCCTCAATACACCGTTTATCCCAGACGCATGGGCAAATATCTTCTATCCTGCCTTCTTTCACTTTAGTCGGCCAGTACGGGTCACAAATTAAAGCG
Source organism: Dehalococcoidia bacterium (assembly GCA_003153955.1). Lineage (GTDB taxonomy): Bacteria > Chloroflexota > Dehalococcoidia > Dehalococcoidales > Fen-1064 > Fen-1064. The sequence goes on from PMCB01000102.1 coordinate 31,415, forward strand.
CGGCCCATGCAGATAAAATCAGCTTTGCCATCTCGTAAAATTTCTTCAGCCAGGGAGGGCCGGTCAATTTTACCGGTAATCCAAACCGGGATTTTTATGCCGCTTTTTTTAACTGCTTCAGTAATATCGACATTACAGGCATCGGGAATAAAATAGGCAGGGCCGGTCCATTCCGGCGTCACCGCCGACCCGCTGGTGATATTAACCGCGGTCGTGCCGTTAGCCTCGACGATTTTACATAACTCAACGCACTCTTCGATACTCCAGCCGTCCGTGCCGCCGATTTTTGACAACCTGTCGGAACCCATCAGCCGGAGAATAACCGGAAAATCGGGTGAAGTTTTTTTCTTGGTTTCAGCTACCATGTCAATAAGATACTTCGCTCTGCCCTTGAGGTCGCCGCCGTACGCATCGGTCCTCTTGTTAAAAACACGGGAAAGCAGCTCACAGGCAAGGTAGCCGTTAGCCCCGTGAATCATCACGCCGTCAAAGCCTGCTTCCATGATTCTTCTGGCAGCTTCCCCATATTCTGCGATGAGTTCCTCCATATCCGCAACCGTGATAATCCTTGCTTTCTTCGGAATAGACGTGGACCAGCCCGCATAAGGATGGGGGATGCCCGAAGGAGATGCCGGGTCGACTTCGTCCATGGAGCCCTGATGGCTGCTCATCTGCATTACCGCTTTGGCGCCGCCGGCATGGATAATATTTGCTAATTTCTTCAGACCGGGGATAAATTTGTCCTCGTTTACTAGGATTCGCCCCGGTTTACCGCGGGGCGGTTTACGGGTACTGGCGCCCTCTGTAACGATGAGGCTTGCGCCGCCTTTAGCTCTTTCCCCATAGTAAGCGAGCTGCTGGTCGGTTACCACACCGTAATGTGACGAATAGTGAGTGCCGCAGGGGGCCATGATGATTCTATTTTTCAGTATTACATTTCCCATTTTCCCGGGTTCGAAAAGTTTCGTAAATTCTGCCATATCAATCTCCTTATCTTGGCAGTGATAGTAACACAGGCGTTTAGGTTTTTCAAGCCGTGGTTTGTGGTTGTAGCAGCGTTATAGATGATTTTATTTTGATTCGAGGAAAATACACGATGGCCATGTGCCGGTCTTGCTAAATCACATGAGGAAGGAATACAATCTTCTTTAAGTTTGGTTCTTGCCTGGTGAACGGAAGTATCCATGTATTGCAGAAATTACGGAAAAAAATTAGAATCCGAGGTAAAAATTTGTGACAGCTGCGGTATTAAGCCGCCACACGGTCAATATTTTTGCGGTGCGTGTGGTGTTGAAGTTTTGCCTCTTGCCGAAAGATGCATCGAGTGCGGCGCCGAGTTGGGTAAACCGCCCCGTCCAAAGAGTAAAACCGCTGCTGTCCTGTTGGCGGTATTTTTAAGTTTCTGGACGTGGGTTTATACTTACAGGAAAAACACCTGGAAATTTTGGGTGGGGTTGGTTGTTAGTCTTCCTGCATTTGTTGTCTTTAATATCGGAGTAATTCCGCATAATTCCGTTGAGTATGATGCCAACGGCAATTATCTCGGTTTAGGCGGTTTTCGCTTTTCCAATAATATTTTGGTCCCGGCCTTACTGGTTATTTTAGCTGTATGGATATGGGCAATAATCGATGTCTTCCTGAAACACCAGGACTGGTATTTGACCTATAATTGGAAAGTACCTCAAAATTTGAAAAGAAAGAATAAGAACTAGAATCCCTTTTGACCGCATTTTAAAATTGTGAATTCGTTCTTATAAATTTAAGAATCCTTCATTCAAGCTATTAACAACTATTGGCTGTTGTTAGATTTCAACGCGCATGTTTCGCAAAAACCGCCGTTAGCTGCGTCAACTTCTTCCACACAGGTGCAGGTCCGCATTACACAGGTAGCACTATTACAATGCCCTAAGCCGAAAAGGTGCCCTACTTCATGTTTAGCTTCACGAATTACTCTTTCCTGTAACACCTTAGGTGTTGCGTGGATTCCATCCTCTCCATTTACCAAACGGTATATCGAAAGCGTTGCGATACCGGCGCTTATATCAGCCTCCCCATAGACAAAATCATATCCCGGTGAATACATATCCACATCCGAGACTGCAAGTATCATAGCGTCTCGGTCTTTCCTGATATTGCCTAAACGGGACAGCACACGCGGGGATATATACTGTTTTCGTTTGGAATCATAAGCATACCTGAGATCGGTAACCTGGTGTCTTGTCTCAATATTTCTGTGAAAGGTCTCATGGAGGCTGTTCCGCAGCTCATTCGCTAAAGCAGGATTAATTTCGGAAAGGAATATCAGGATTATCTTTCTCATTATATTCGGACTCTCAGATATTTTGTGGGACATTTATTCAGTATTTCCCAGTTTATCTTGTGGCACTGAACTCAGACAATAATAACAGAAAGACCGTGAAATAGTTATATAATTTGCTACCAAAAGATTACAAATATCTCAAATTTGGCTGCTAACGACCGGGGTTCTCGAAAATAATATTACCCGCATAAACGTCATATTTTTGTTATTAATTGGTAAATTATTTTATTACTATTTTATTATCTCCGATTTAGACTATTGACACAAAATAGAGTGAAATAGGTATTTTTGGAATTTCAAAAGGAGAAAATCATGAAAAAGTCGGTTATCGTATTCCTGTCAATTTTACTCGCAGCCGCTCTAATTGCTGTTACCGGTTGCAGTAAAACTACAACACCCGCATCAATAACCGCAACTACCACCACCAATCCAATCGTGAATACAACTACCACATCAACCCCGGTGATTTCCACTACTTTCCCGATACAGAACATCGTTACACCTTTGTTATCTAACACGGATCCCGGTTTCGGCGATGTCAATGTTCCTTTGAACCAGTTGATTACAGCTACTTTTTCTAAGTCCGTGAACCCTGCGACGGTAAATGTTAATAGTTTTACGTTATGGCAGGGTACTTCACCCGTTCCGCATACGGTTAGTTATTATGGAAACACTGCAATCTTAAATCCATCAACCGACCTGGCAAAAAATACTATGTATACAGCTAAAATTTCTACCGACGTAGCCGATTTAAGCGGCAATCATTTGCTGAATGACTTTTCCTTTAGTTTTACCACCGGTTTAGCTGATACTATTGCCCCTGCAGTGGTTAGTACTATCCCGTCTTTTTTGACCGTAGATCCGTCCAACCCTGATAACCCATTTGGTGCCGCCACCAACGTACCGGTTAACGATGCCATAACTGCTTATTTCAGTGAAGGGATGGATCCGTCAACAATTAATTCCAATACGTTTACATTAATGCAGGGTACGACACCCGTTACCGGTACCGTGACCTTTGACGGGTTTGAAACAGCGGTGTTTACTCCGGCAGCCGCCCTCTCAATAAATACTCAATATACCGCTACGATTACAATGGGGGCGGTCTGTTTGGGTGGTAATGCGCTGCCGAAAAATTTTGTCTGGAGTTTTACCACAGGAGCACCCCAGGCAACAGTGCCAATGGTTGTCTCTACTGTTCCGGCTGCCGCCGATGGCAATGTTGCAATTAACGATTCAATAACTGCCACCTTCAGCGAAGCGGTTAACCCTGTAACAATCAACTCTGCCAACTTCAGCTTGTGGCAGGGTGGTGTAAATGTCCCTGCGACCGTGGCTTTTGACGGCGTTAATACTGCCGTGCTTACTCCGATAGACGATTTGTTAATTAATGCCACCTACAATGTTCAGATTACTACTGGTGTAACTGACTTGGCGGGTATTCCGCTGGCTGTCGGAGTTACCTGGAGTTTTACGACCGGCGCCGCAGACACTATCGCCCCTACCGTAGTATCTATGAGCCCTGCCAACGGTGCGACACTCATCGCGATCAACACCGCGATGACAGCCACATTCAGTGAGAAGATTGACCCGAGTAGCACTGTGTTTTCTTTGATGCAGGGTACTACCATGGTCCCCAGTTCAATAATGTATGATAGTGTTCAAAAAATGGTGACTATTACCCCCGGTGCCGCGCTTGCCTCAAATACTATGTATACCGTTTCGGTAAGTGCCAGTGATCTGGCTGGTTTCGGCCCGGCTGCCGCTACCTGGAGTTTTACTACAGCCCAATAATTAGTAATTGTTAACGTGATACTATTATTGAAAGATTACGGTTACCCATTGAGAGAGCCGGGACGCATGGTCTCGGCTCTCTTTCTTGAACCTTGGAAAAAGTTCAGTTATCTTAAATAAGGAAAATATGAAAAATTGCTTCGCTTTGGTTGGAGCTGTTGTAGTGGGAATAACCGTCAGTTTATTATTGATTGGCTGTTCCAGAGCTGAAGCTATTCAGACTACTACATCTTACCCAACAACGGATACAGCCAAGACCTCTGCTACCACAACCTCTACTACTATTACCACATCTCAAACTTCGGTAACATTAACTACGTCAACAACTACTAAAACCGGCACCAACTGGAGTTTAAGCCTTGTCGGGGTTATCACCGAAAATGTGAACCAGACGCTATTTGCTCAGGGTGCTGCACCGGGCTGTCACGCAGAATTTTGGTCCGATGCACAGGGGCATCTTTGGTCGGGTATTTCTCTCTGGTTGCTGGCTGCTTACGTTGATGATAATAATCCTATGGGTGTGCCGAACGATGCTCTTTGGAAACAGGGTTTCACGATACAGATTTCTTCAGATAGTTCGATGGTAGAATATACTTCTGCCCAGATTGAAAAAAACGACAATATTGTCGTGGCTTACCGGATGGACGGCAAATCACTTCCGGTTGTGCAATGGCCGCTGGCTTTGGTGGGCAGCGCCGTGGACCAACCGCATCAGATTGCAGCGATCACGGAAATTAAGCTAGTTTTACCCCCATTGATTACTGCAACACCGTTAACCACGGCGCCGTAAGGCACGAACGTCTGTTAATGAAAATCGCAGGGATTATCGGGAAATTTCGCGGCTGATGAAGAAGTGATTCTGAGAGCGGAGGGGATCGAACCCTCGACCATCTGATTAAAAG
>PMCB01000002.1 GCA_003153955.1 Dehalococcoidia bacterium
GCTCTCCCGAATGAGCTACAGCCCCATGAAACACTATTATAGCAATAAGCGCTTGTTTCGGCAATTAATATCTGCCTGCCGGGTGAACGAATTACTATTATCATGATAAGATGAAAGTGAAATACAGACTATCAGGAAACGGTATATCGCAAACCTGGGTAGATTGAAGTTTCCGGTCGAAAATTGAACTTACAACGGTATGGGAAAGGAGAGAAATTGAAGAAACAATTTATGTGGAAATATATAGCAATCTTTGTAGCGGTTTTAATTCTGGGTGGGCTCAGTTTAACATCATGCATGGGCTCCAGTGCTCCGGCTCCGCAATATTATAATGCCGGGGACACCAATCTCAGTGTCACCGGCGCTCAATTTGATCAATACTGGCTGCTTCGGTTCGATACTTCCAATTCATCTCATTCTATGGCGCTGCCGAGTGCAGCGGATATTGTGGCAAACCTGCAGTCGCCTTACGTCGGGGAAGTCATTAATATTGCGGTGGCAGCCGACGGAGCCAACACTGTCAATCTCATCCCCGGCACCAATGTCACCATCAAAACGTCAGTATCGGTAATCGGAGGGAATACAACTGTGACAATGTATTGCGAATTGGACAACATAACCTCAGGCAGTGAAGCTGTGACGCTCTATTAGTAATCGGTGCGCCATTAAACACAGAAACTAATAATAATTTCTCGAATCTGCTGGCTGAATCAGTTTTTGTTCTGCCTGGTATTTATGGCCTAATTAAAAATGATTTCTTATATGATAATTCCTATTGACAATCAGAATGATTTAATGATAATATCTGCCTAACTTCCACTCGTTATTTCGGTGGTGACTGAATTGCGTTGAGGTAATTACATACATCAGGTCCAACAAAAAACCAGCTTTATTCACTTTCTCTGCAATATTTATTAACAGGAGGTCTATATGAAAAGAAGAGTGTTCTGGGTAATCATATGCTGTTTGATAGCAGCATCACTGGTGTTAACATCTTGCGGCACATCAACTACAACTACGCAAACAACCCCTGTATCCACCACGACATCAACCGCGTTAATCACTACGACGTCAACTGTCATTAATTCCTCGACGAGCACCACGACATCCGCTATCGTAACCACCTCTGCGACGACCACCTCGACAGGAAATTGGTGGGATAGTCTCGGTGTTCCTCAATACGGCGGGACGATGACTCTTCAAGCCGCTTCGAATATTGTTAACTTTGACCCTTATTCACATATACCGCCTGGCTGGAACCAATCAACTCGGATGACTGGACTGTTGGCCCGTCGGTTTTTTCTTACAACATCGGTTATCATCCGGTTCAATTTCAGAAAGGAGATCTGGCCACAGGCTGGGAATTTACCGATACAACCACTTTTGTAGTTCATCTGCGTCAAAATGTTTACTGGCAGAACCTGCCGCCGGCAAACGGGCGGAAATTCATCGCTTCCGATGTAGTTGCCCATTATCAGCGGCTGGGCGGGTATAGTACGTATACTCTTGACCCGTTATCAGACGCAACCCAAAATGTCGACCTGGTTTCTGTCACCGCTGCCGATAACTTTACCGTGGTCTTTAAAACAAAGACCCCCAACCCGGAAGCCACGGTGGAAAACCTGTTGAGAATGATTTGCACCCAGAGTATTGAGTGTCCCGATGCCGTTGCTGCTTATACCAGCGCCAGCAGCCCCGCCATTATCAACTGGCATAATTCCATCGGTACGGGTCCCTACATTTTGAGTGATTTTGTGGACAGTACAGCCGCGACGCTAACCAAAAATCCCGGTTATTGGGCATTTGATGAGCGGTATCCCGCAAACCGGCTCCCTTATGTGAATTCTGTTATCTATTTGATAATTCCTAACCAGAGTACAGCCCTGGCGGCTTTGCGGACAGGTAAAATCGACTGTGTCCAAAGCCTGACCATGACAGCCGCGCAAGGGTTACAAAAAACAAATCCTGAGCTGGTTCAATTTACTACCATCTTGGGAGCATGCGAAACGTTAGAGCCGAGAAATGACCTGGCGCCTTTCAGTGATATCAGGGTGCGGGAAGCATTACAGATGGCACTAAATTTACCGGAGATTGCCAACTCGTTTTATCAGGGTACCGCTCAGCCGTATCCCCAGTCGTTGACTTCAAGTAATCAAGTGGGTTGGGCGTGGCCGTACCAGCAATGGCCTGCGGATTTACAAGCTCAATACGCTTACAACCCGACAGGAGCCAAGCAGCTTTTAGCCCAGGCAGGGTTCCCTAACGGATTTACAACAGATGTGGTAGCCGACAATACGGGGAATATGGATTTGTTGCAGATTGTCCAGTCTTATTTTGCTGCCATTAATGTTACGTTGACAATTCAGGCGATGGATCCTGCTTCATGGACTTCATATGTGGTGGTGGGAAAGAAACAGGATGCGTTGGCCTACCGTTCCGGAGCCGGAACTCTGGGAAATATCAATACTCCGATTAAGATGCTGCAGCGGGATATGAACGGTTTTGCAGGTAACTTCTCTCATGTTAACGACTCTGTTTTTAATGGGTTCTACCCTGCCGCTTTAGCCGCCACCAGCATCGACCAGGTGCAGCAGCTCGTGATTCAGGCTAACCAGCGCGTTGCCCAGCAGCATTTCGCGATATCTATCGTTCAGCCGAGCACTTTCGGTTTTAATCAGCCGTGGTTCAAGGGTTATTCGGGGCAATTTGGCGCGGCAGCAGCCGGCGGCAATTACCTCTGTTTCTATTTGGGCAGATTCTGGATAAACGCCCACTAAAACTATAAATAATAGCTGACATGGAGAGGAATCGATGAAACGCGCGTATATTGATACCCCGGAAGGGCAGATTTATTACCGGACTGAAGGCCGCGGGGAGCCTGTCCTTTTTCTGCATAAGGCAAGTTTATCGTCTGAAGAATTTACTGAGTTACTTCCGGCAGTTGGTAAAAAGTACCGGGCTATTGCTGCGGATGTTCTTGGGTGCGGAAACTCAGACCAGCCTGATTTTAAACCTCAACTCGAGGATTATGCCCGGAATATTATCCATTTCCTTGATGCGCTAAAGATTGAGAAAACCAATATTGTGGGCCGTCTTTTTGGGGCATCGATAGCAGTGGAAATGGCTGCGGTTTACCCCGAACGGGTAAATAAACTTGTTCTTTGCGATTTGCTTTATGTGGAGCCGGAGGTATTGAAGAAAGCGGAACAGGAATACCGTAACGAAACTGTAGTTTTCCAAGAGGACGGCTCTCACTTAATCACTGTCTGGAACGGACGCCGGGCAAAACCGCCCGTTAAACTGGAAATGGCGCAGCGTGCAACGATCGAATATTTAAAATCTGATTTAGGCAGAAGGGCAGGCGATTCCCATCATGCCAAATTTGTCTATGATGTAGGACCGAGATTGTCCAAAATAAAAAGTCCGGTTTTATTACTATACAGCGACCGGAGCGGACCGCATCCCCGCCTGGAAGCGGTAAAAAAGTTAATTCCGTCCTGTTCAGCCAAATTAATTCAGGGCACCCCATCATTCCCAACCTGGGAGAAACCGGCAGAATACGTAGAAGCGATCCTCGCTTTTCTGCAAAACCGGACCGACAAAACACCAGGAAAATAGACCCTAAGTAATAATCCCGCAGAAAACCGTGAATCCATATATTTGCAAAATGGAAATGCCGGTTGTATGCTCAGTTTAGTGTATCATTCTGTTTTCAGACAGGTTAATCTTTCCTCGCTATCGGGTGACACCAACTCAAACCTGATATGAAAATTACCCCAAGATACGGAAATTCGAAAGTAAATTGATTATGCTCAGGATACTGGTTGATGCTGACGCGGTTCCCGTAAAGCAGGAGATTTTTCGTGTCGCTTTGCGCTACGGAATTAAAGTTATCATGGTGGCAAATTCTCCGGTTAATATCCCAGAGGAAGACTGGTTGGAATCGGTGATCGTCAGCGGCCGGTTTGATGCCGCGGACGACTGGATTGTTGAAAATACGCAAAAGAATGATATTGTTGTTACCGCAGACATCCCGCTGGTCGCGCGGTGTTTGAAAAAGGCCTCGCGAGTATTAGATTACCGGGGCCGTATTTTCACGGAAAATTCCATCGGCAATTTATTGGCAACCCGCGATTTGATGGCCCATCTGCGCGATATTGGGGTAAATACCGAAGGTCCGAAAGTTTTCGGGAAACAAGACCGTTCCCGCTTTCTCCAGCTCTGGATACCATAATTCAATCAATTCGTAACGGCAAATAACCTGAATAAAGGGGAGTCTGTTCGCTGTAATGGCATTTATTAATCTGCAAAATATCAGCCTGTCGTTCGGCAGTACGGCCCTTTTTGAGGACATCCGCTTAACTGTGGAGCCCAGTGAAAAGGTCGCTCTGGTGGGCCGCAACGGTTCCGGTAAGTCGACTTTACTCAAACTGATTGCGGGGATCCTCCGGCCTGATACCGGCACTGTCGCTCTCCAGAAGGGTATCCGCGTTGCTTATCTGGACCAGATGGTGCCGGGGGAGATGCTGGGTACGGTTCTGGAAGCAGTGAAAGGTGATATAAAGCTGGTTCAGCCCGGGTTGGAGAAAGCCTTTAACCAGCGCGCTGAGAAAGTAATCTCGCAATTGGGACTGGATTCTAATTGGATAAACAATACGCTTTCCGCCGGCATGAAGCGCAAAGTTTTAATGGCCAGGGCTCTTGCGGCCGAACCGGACGTACTGCTGCTCGACGAGCCCACCAATCATATGGATATTGATTCCGTCAAAAGATTGGAAGAGATGCTGATTAAATTCAACGGTGCCCTAATATTTGTCACCCACGACCGGATGTTCCTGCAGCGAATCGCTACCCGCATCGTAGAAATTGACCGGTGCCAATTATTTGATCAGGTTTGTGATTATGAGACTTTTCTGGCACGGCGGGCAGCCGCCCGGGAGGTCGAGGAAACGCAGAATGCCCTGTTTGACAAAAAACTGAAGAAAGAAGAACAGTGGATTCGGACCGGTGTCAGGGCGCGGCGCACCCGCAACGAAGGCCGCGTCCGGGAATTGCAAAAATTACGCGCGATTCGACGGGATAGAAGAGAAGCCGCGGGAATTGTTAAAATAGAATCGCAGGAGACGGAACGTTCCGGAATGCTGGTGGTTAAGGCTGATAAAATCAGTTTCAGTTACGACAGCATTCCGATTATCTCTCAATTTTCCACGGTTATTATGAAGGGCGACAGGGTGGGGATTCTAGGTCCCAACGGCAGCGGCAAGACCACTCTGTTGCGCCTCCTTCTCGGAAACCTACGGCCGGACTCCGGTAGTATACGCCTTGGCACGAATTTACAAATCAGTTATTTCGACCAGTTGCGTGAGCAATTGGATGAAAATAAAACCGTGCAGGAAAATGTGGTAGAAAATAATCAGGATACCGTGACCAACAACGGACAAAAACGGCACATTATCGGGTATCTGCAGGACTTTCTTTTTTCCCCGGACCAGATACGTTCTTATGTTTCAACACTATCCGGCGGAGAACGGAACCGTCTTTTACTGGCCAGATTATTTACCCGCCCTTCGAATCTCTTGGTGATGGATGAACCCACCAACGACCTGGATATCGAGACCATGGAGTTGATGGAAGACTACCTGGTGAAATATAAAGGGACGGTGCTCTTAGTCAGTCATGACCGGGCGTTTGTCAACAATGTTGTCACCAGCACCCTGGTTTTTGAAGGCGGTGGCAATGTCAAAGAATATGTCGGCGGGTACGACGACTGGTTGCGACAGCGGACCCTGGAAGCCAAACCGGTTATAACTACAAAATTCACCCCACTGGTCCGGACTACCAGACCAAGGGTCAAATTCGGATTTCGTCAGCAAAAAGAACTGGACACGGTGACACTTGATATCCAGTCGCTGGAAACGGAACAGGAAGACTTGTATAAAGCCATGGGTGATTCCAATCTCTACAAAAACGAAAAATCGGCTGTTGTCAGTAAAAAAGAACGGCTTGACGAAGTAAAAAAGCTGCTGGCTGAATCCTATGCGCGATGGGAAGAACTCGAACAACTTAAAAATGAGTTATGAAAATATAGCCCAACGGGGTTTTTCTTTATGGCATATATCTGACATAGTCAATTCGCCGAGGCACGCGCTTTCCGATCGAAACAGCAGTCTATTTTTGTAAGCTTAAGGTAACGGCATTTTTGCGGATTCTGATTTTACCGGCTTTGGCCAACGTTTGTGCTAAGTATTTTTGCGGTATATCAACCAGTGTATGTTTTTCCATAATCCTGATGGCGCCAATAGCACTGCCCGGAAACTCTGCGCAGCGGGCAATGGTCCCCACGACATCCGCAGGCACAATTCCCTGTGATTTTCCGGCATTAAGCGTCATTCTGACCATCCCGGCTTCATGAGAAAATTCAGATCCGCCGCGGCCGTTTTCTTTCTTACCGTATTTATTTTCAGTCTTGGGTTTTTGTTTCCGCCCTTCAACTACTTCACTGATAGGCGCGATGGGCCGGTTGGTATCCTGACCCCGGGCTATTTTCAAAGCTGTTGCCGCAATTTGAACTGTATCGTATCCCTTTTCTTCGAGCCGGGTAACAATTTGTAACTCTTTCTGACAATCCCCGCTTTTTAACCGGACAATCATCTGTTCCAGCAACTTGTCTTCCCTGTGTTTCTCGATATCTTCCGTTTTAGGAATTGGTATCCGCGTAATTTCCTGTTTGGTAAATCGTTCTATTTGTTGCAGGTGCCATTTTTCCTGCCCGGTCAACAACGAAATAGCAATGCCTTTTTTGCCGGCTCTGCCTGTCCGCCCGACACGGTGCACATATAATTCGGGGTCATCAGGCAAATCATAATTGAATACATGGGAGATGTCGTCAATATCCAATCCCCGCGCCGCAACATCCGTAGCCACCAGAATTGCGGTCTGATTTCGGCGAAAACGGTTCAAAACCTGTTCTCGGGTCTGCTGGTTCAGGTCTCCATTTAAAGCTTCGGCGGAAAAACCGTGGGCCATGAGTTCATTTACCAGGTCACTGGTGCCTACCCGCGTCTTTACAAAGATAAGGGCGCTGGCGATATCTTCAATCTCAAAAATCCGTGTGAGAACGGCCAGTTTTTCATCTCTTTTATTGACCAGACAATAGCGATGATCGATCGCATCAACCGTAAGATGCTCACTCTTAATGCTGATCGATTTGGGGGAGTTCATGAATTTTTTTGCAACACCGCCGATTCTTGGCGGAATGGTGGCCGAAAAGAGCGCTGTTTGGTGTTCTGCAGGAATCGTACTGAGAATTTCTTCAATATCCTCAATAAAACCCATGCTTAGCATTTCATCCGCTTCGTCAAGGACGACAGTTTTTACGTGCCCCAGGTCAAGTTCCCGCTTGTTTATCAGATCCTTTAGACGCCCGGGCGTTCCGATGACAATATCCACTCCCTGTCTGAGACGACTAATCTGATGGCCGTAAGGTTGGCCCCCATATACCGCCAGGACGCGAACATTCAAACCTTTCCCTAGTTCGCTTGCAGCCTGAGCTACCTGTAGCGCCAGTTCCCGTGTGGGAGCCAAAACAAGAGCTTTTATGCCGCGCTGACCGGGTTCAATTGTTTGCAGAATGGGTAAAATAAAAGCTGCCGTTTTCCCCGTGCCTGTTTGGGCCTGACCGATAACATCATGTCCAGCAAGCATCAAAGGAATGATTTGCAATTGAATCGGGGTGGGTATGATATATCCGAGCTCGGATACAGCCTGTTTCAGCTGCGGTATTAGACCTAATTGTGAAAATTCGTTTGCCATTGTGCTCCTGCTTGCATTGCGGTAAGTCCACTGTATTACCCATTCCCCTCGGATTGAGTGCTCCTGTTGCTTTCAACGGTTGACCTTGATTGCAAGTAAGAGTTTGCTGTCACAAAAAAATGCCGCTTATCCTTACCAAGAAAGGCAGCCGGCATTTATGTAGACCATGTCCTCAGTTTATGTGGCTAACAATATTTTAACACAAAGTTGGGTTGACGTATTTCACTTATGAAATTTATGGTTGATCTCGGTGAATGAATGAAACTGAATAAAATGGAGTTGACTCAGCCACTTGCTGCGCAGAATATAAACTGTATACATCGGCAAATGTTGGGAGTTGGCTCCTACTGATTGACTTGTTCTGCGCAGATGCCGAAATACCGTTATTGTGCAGGCGAGTCATGAATGGTGGACGAGAATCGAATCTCACTTATTTTTGTAACGAATTTGTTATCTTTCCTTTTTATTATTTATTACATTGTTATACCAGGGAATATATAATCAGTCAAATGGGTAAAAAATTGAGAGGGAATAAAAATGAAAATGACCGCTATCTCGAAATGTAATATGGGTACTTGTGCCTATAACAAAGAAAATTCATGCCATACTCCGGGAATAACCGTTGGTCCTCATGGCGAATGCAGCACTTATGTACATGCCAGCAGCCGGGGCGGATTTACGAAAGTCAATGGCGGTGTAGGAGCGTGCACTGCGTCAGGTTGCAAGTTCAACAATCAATTAGAGTGTCAAGCGCCTAAAATAGATGTCGCGATTGATGACAAACATGCGGACTGCCAGACATTCGAAATGGAAAGCAAACAGGATGTTCTTACTTTTAATGATGAGGACAATGCCTATAAATCAGGCGTGTAACGCGGACACTAACAGGAAACAGAATCGGGGACTCAGTTCTTGAATGGAGTCCTGGTCGTCCGGACATCAACAGCAATTTGCTTAAACGGAAAATTGAGTGTGGAATTTGGCTCGACGACTAATCCGCCTGAGGCGGAGAACCTGGAACCTGGCGTGTTAATCCTTCAGCTGAAGGACATGCTCTCCTGTTGAGCTATCAGGGAATGCAAAGGTCTTTAGAAAAACTAACCGAAATATGGTGACTGATTTCTCACGTGTTATCGGGATTTTTTCCGCCATTAAGGCGTTGTCTCAACTCTTGATTTGCCTTACATGCTTTCAGGTAACGTTCCCGCCGCATGGCTTCACTGCGGGATTTGAATGTTTCAACATTTACGAGTTCCCATTGACCGCGCGAACGAGTCCAATCGGCTTTGCCTTCAATATGGCGGCGTACCCGCGTGTCCAGGTCATCGGTTGACCCGATCTATAATTTACCCTGTCGGTTCCCTAAGACATAAACAAAATAATCATGCATCTGGTTTTCTTCTCGGGAACCTGGCGGTTAATCCTTCAGCTGAAGGACACGCTCTACCGTGAAACTCAGAGGGGATTTGGCTCCCAGAATCGATCAACACCCAGAACGTTTCGGGCCGTATTTGAGATGGCGGTAGCTCGTTCCAAGCATAATCTGATTAGGGTGGACAAGGGCAATATCGAAACCCCATCTTCTGAATAACGCCAGTCAGTAAAATATATTTTGCGTAGTGCTATCCCG
>PMCB01000100.1 GCA_003153955.1 Dehalococcoidia bacterium
AATGGCAATAATCAAAATAATGAAAAACGGAGGACCTGATGTTCTGTAGCAATTGTGGAAAAGAAAATCCCAATACAGCCAAATTCTGCGCCGGTTGCGGTAAACCGATTGCGGAAGCGGCAGCCCCTGCGGCCGCGCCTGCCCACCAACAATAATCAATATGGCGCCTCCTCCTCAAGCAGCTTACGCTGCCCCCGCCGCAACCGGTATTTCCCCTAAATCAAAAACCGCTGCTGCCTTGTTGGCTTTCTTTTTAGGCTCACTCGGCATTCACCGGTTTTATGCCGGCAAAGTAGGGACCGGCATCGTAATACTATTGCTTTCTATTATCGGTTATGCCACCTTGACCTTCACCGTAGGTGCGTTTGTTCTTGCCGCCGTCGGACTCTGGGTTTTAATCGATTTCATTATGATTCTGATGGGTAAGTTTAAAGACAAGAACGGCCTGTTGATTAAAAAATAACAGTTTCCGCCCGAAACATCGAGGGGCAGGGTTTGATAACCCTGCCCCTTTTTCGTATGGTCACTAAATCTGAAACCGTCATAATCCGCATCGTTTTTCTATTCGGAAAATCAATCGGTATTTTATCGCTCGTTCTTTCGTCCTAAACGGGTTGTTTGGGGATGGGGGATAAGGGGAAATATCGGGCAGCGTGAGGGCGTTTGCCCACACGCTGCCAAAATAAAAGAAATTCTCTTCCCCGCGGGAAGAGATAAAAGAGATGGGTCGTTGGGTCTGCATTAACGTTATGAAAACTAAAAATGTTTTTTTTAATTCTCGTCCTTATATTTAAGTAATTGTCAAAGATCGGATAATATTTCAATTTATGAGAAAACGGCCTCTTAATATCAGACTTCGGCCAATAATCGGTTCGTCTTGACAACCATCGGCGCTAGTAATATTATCGGTATCAGGCATTGTCAGGAGGAAAAATCAAAATGATTACTACCATTAAACTTACACCCAAGCTCATATTCGGCCCCGGCGCTTTGAATCAGCTCACCGATGAAGCCAAAGCCATCGGCCGTAAAAAATTGATGATTATTACCTATCCCGATATCCGCAAAGCCGGACATCTGGACCGGGTTATCAAACTGGTGGAAAAAGCCGGTATTTCCGACCCCGTCGTCTTTGAGAAGGTCATGCCGAATCCCCGCGCTACCATGATTGATGAAGGTGCCGCTTTAGCCCGCAAAGAAAAGGTTGATTTCATCATCGGCCTCGGCGGCGGCAGCGCCATGGATTCCGCCAAATGCATCGGCCTCGGCAGCACCGGGACCAAACCCATCTGGGACTATATCGGTTATATGGGCGCCGCCGAAAATCCACCCCTCTTCATTCAAATCCCCACGATGGCAGGCACCGGCTCTGAAATGAACGTCGCCGGCGTCATTACCGATTGGGAAAAGACCCATGAAAAAACCGCCATCGGCGTCCCCGATCTGCTTGCCAGGGTGGTCATTGTCGACCCTGAACTTACTCTTACCGTTCCGAAACGGCAGGTGGCCGCCGGCGGTTTCGATATTTTGACCCATTTAGCGGAATTTTATCTCACCGCTCCGGAAAATTCGTTCGTCAACGACGGCCTCAAAGAAACGATGATGAAAGCCGTCGTCAAATACCTGCCCATCGCCTTGGCAAAACCGGATAACATGGAAGCCCGCATCCAACTTTCCTGGGCCAGTAACGTCGCCATGTCCGGCCTGGCCAGAATCGGTGATAACTACGGCACGATGGCCTGTCACGGCATAGAAGAGGCAATGAGCGGCCGGTTCGATGTTTGCCATGGCGAAGGCCTTGCCGCGATTTTCGCCGCCTGGATTCGCAATATAGAACCAGCCCGTAAAGAACGCAACCTGATGTTCGCCCGCAATGTATTCGGCCGTACCGATTGCGACGGCGCCACCGCTTTTGAAGATTGGCGGGATAGTGTCGGCATGAATTTGAAATTGCGCCACCTCGGCTTTGACCTCACTTACGCCGACGAAGTCGGCGCCATCGCCCTCAAACAGCAGCGGACACAGATTAATCCCACGCCGCTTACCCCCAAATCAATCGGCGATATCTACCGCACCTGTTACTAATCAAAAAACCTGCAATAACCCCGGAATAAAACAGTAAGACCCCGCCCTTACCGGCGGGGTCTCTTAATTTATAACCTGTTAATATCATTTCAAATATCGTGAAATATTATGGCAATGTTGCATGTACCTCACCTTTCAAATACTTGGAGGTGAAGGGAAAGGGGAAACCAAAGGCAAGCGAGGGCGTTTGCCCTCGCGCCGCCTAAAAAAAGAATCTCTCTTCCCCGCGGGAAGAGATGAAAGAGATGGGGCGTTGTGTCCTGATTAACAAGGTAAAAAGATTTGAATGCTCAGTGCCCAAAAATTAATATCGTTTATTGATATTTTCTTATTGTTTGGAATTTGTTATTTATCTTAAACATGTGTCTGATTATTCTTATCCGGATTTTCCTTTTTTTCCTTCCGGCTGTTCATCCACAGCACCAGTTTCGTAACCATCGCCCCGATCAATCCTCCTACCACCACCCCGCCGAACACCGCAAAGCAAATCGTAATCACGTTCCACTTCGCCAGGTACCCTCCCACTCCGGTCGCTAACCCGCCGATTAATACCCCGTTGATTAACCCGATAAAAACCTGCCGGTCTTGGCGTATCTCATCTGCCGATTTTTCGGGCAAATTCGCATTTTTCGCAGCTTGCTCGTCGAACTGCTTCCTCATTTGGAAATCATTTTTGTTTTGGAAGCCGCCTCCGCTATACAAAAATCGCATCGGAGTATGAACACCCTGAGTAAAATGTTTGCGATATTGACGGCTCATTTTTCAGACCTCCGGTGAGCTGCCCACAGCGTGACTGCACCGCTCACTATCAGGGAATTATAGTCCTTTATGATTCTTCTGACAAGCAGCGATTATTCCCTCACTGTCGTTCCCGACCTGACCGTAGACCGCAGTCGTAGGTACTTTCCGGAGTAATTCGAAGGAAATGTATCGGGAATCTTGAGTCCTTCGGCTGAAGGACGGATTACTTTTGCTTTTCAAGCAAAATATACATCTAAACGTCCACTCATACTAATAAATGTCTGCTAATGCGTATTTCTCTGCGGTTCATTGGTATTTATTATTTCGCCTTTGTTTGGCTTTTGGAATTTTAGTTCTTATCGTCCTTTATTTTTTGAATGATTAATCCGAACCGATTATAATATAAACGCCGTGTATCAATGATATGTCTAAAATGGAGTAACCCCGAATGTATGTCTTAATTCTCGTTGCGGCCACAATTGCAGTCGTCATCGGCATCTTCATCGGCGTGTTGTACGCCAACCGGCAAAGGACGCAGGCCTTAAAATCGATGGCTTCATCCCTGAGTTTTACTTTTTCCGAAAAAGGCGATGATTCTTTGATGGGTCAGATGAGCGTCTTTCATTTATTTTCCCAGGGTTATGGCCGCCGTATCACCAACGTTTTCACCGGCAAGTTCAATCTTGTACCGGTCACGTTGATGGATTATAAATATACCACCGGCGGCGGTAAGGACTCCCATACCTGGAACCAGACGGTAATGGTCATGGATTGTGAAAAACTCCAGTTGCCCCGTTTTATTCTGCACCCGGAGAATATCTTTGATAAAATCGGCAGCGTTTTCGGCCGGAAAGACATCAATTTTGACACCGCGCACGTGTTTTCCAAACGTTACTTTTTACGCGGCGATGATGAAACAGCTGTCCGCGGTTTGTTCAATGCCCGGGTGCTCGGCTATTTTGAGCAGCACACCGGCTTAAGTATGGAATGTGACGGTCTCAGGCTGATTTACTACCGTACCTCAAAAAGAATTGTCCCGGACAAACTTCAAGCCTTTCTACAGGAAGGCTATGAATTATACGACTTTTTCAAGGTCAGGTAAGCGGCAGAATTTTGTAAACGGCCCTTTTCTTTATTAATTATTGATGATAATATATTGAGAATTATTTGCAATCCCGTGATACATTTTCCTGTTATAGTGATAGTGGAGGGATAATTCAGCAATGGCAACAATCGATAAAATACTCGTAATTAAAGCGCCTCCCGAGAAAATCTTCAATTTTGTTATCAAATCAAGCAACCTTACAAAGTTGTGGTCCAGTTTACTGGAAATCACCAATGAGAAATTGTTGCCTAACGGTGGATACTGTGCCAATTATAAGTACAAAATGGCCGGGACCACCTTTAAAGGAAAATCCGAATGCATTGAGGTCATGCCTTACAAGTGGTTTTCAGTGAAAATCGACGGCGCGGTAGACTGTACCATGACATGGGCGCTTCAGCCGCGGGATAATATTCAAACTGAAGTAAAAATTACCATGGACTATCAGGCCCACTTCCCGCCGTTCAATAGCCTGGCTGAGAACATCGTCGCTAAATTGAACGAGCGTGAATCGGACATGATATTGGATAACCTCCGGGAATATTTTGAAATAAACCGGTGATAATCACTGTTAAAATGCAGTCAATAAGGGGAAACGCGCAGCAGTCTTCTGAAGTCAATTTATTTATTCTTTTCCTTACGCATCATAATTGATACAATACTAACTATGGACCGCCGATATATATTTCTGCCGCCGGGTGTCCGGTAAAGGAATTTTAAATGCCAACAGTTGAAAATGAGGTCGTAATTAATGCGCCCGTGCATCAAATTTACGACTACGTCAGCAAAACAAGCAACCTGATGCAGGTTTGGCCGAGCTTGCTCGAGATTACACACGAGACGCTGTTACCCAATGGCGGCTATAGCTACCGCTGGAAATATAAAATGGCAGGGATACGTTTAAGTGGAATCGGCGAATGCATTCAGCTCGTGCCGGATGCGCTGTTGATATCCAAGAATATCGGCGATTTAGAGAGCATCGTGACCTTTAAATTTCAATCTTATAATAACCGGACGAGAGTGTCCCTTACTTTTTTGTATAAATTGCCGGGCATCCTGTCAAATCAGTTAACCGAAAACATTGTTTTAAGAATGAACTCCAAAGAAGCCGGGTTGATATTAGACAATCTGCGTATTATGTTCGAAGATAGTGTATCTCCCGTGCCGGTCCCTGATAAAGCGAACCATCAAACAGGCCCGAATTAAATACCACCCTGCTGCGCCACCATTTTCGTTTCTTTATAACGCCTCTTCTCCTGTGTTAAACTGTCACAGTATATGGAATACGAAAAAGCAATCACTGTCCTGACCGGCTTATTAAAAAAGCGCTCGCTTGATGCCGACGAAAAAGAAGCGATTATCACCGCTATCGGACTGCTCAGTTTGGGCTCCCTGGCAAAAAATAAACTGAAAGCCCAAAAAGCCAAACGCGACAAAAGCACCGAGTGGTGAAACCATGTCAATCTGTGGTAGAAGTACGGAAGAATCCAGTTAATTATCCAGTCGCTTTATACCGGCGAAAGCCACGTTAGCGCGAGTGGGAAATCCCCGGCAATCCCAAACCTTAATCAATCATCTGGTTGACAAACTGATTATTAATAGTATAATTTACATCAATATCACATAATCATTATTGTTTCAGGAGCGTACGATGAATTGTCCGAAATGCGGCCAGCAGATCGATGACCTCAATACCAAATTCTGTCCGAAATGCGGTAATAGCTTGCAGGCAACCGCCGACAATAAAACATCAGGTCCCTTTTGCCGTAACTGCGGGAAGCCGTTGGTTGGGAAGCCTGAAATTTGCATGAATTGCGGGGCCAGGCCGCAGGCCGGTCGTTTGTTTTGTCCCGTTTGCGGATCAGCCACCAATCCACAGGCTGTCATCTGTTTAAAATGCGGCTCCAGTCTGACTGCCGAAAATGCTGTCATTCCGGGTCAAAAATCAAAGTTAGCCGCCGGGTTGCTCGGGATATTCTTAGGTGCATGGGGTATCCACCGTTTTTACCTCGGTTATGTCGGGATTGGCATTGTTCAGATTGTGGTCACAATAATCACATTTGGCATCGGCGGCCTTTGGGGTTTTATTGAGGGTATTCTGATATTGACCGGGACGTTTAATAAGGACGCCAAAGGACTTCCGCTCAAAAGCGAATGAATCGTGATACAGCCCAACCCCCACTGTCATTCCCGCGCAGGCCGAAGGTACTTTGCTTCGGTAGGATTACATCGAAGCAAATGTACGGGAATCCATCTAACAACCCGCTCTAACTAACAATGGGCTGCTAACGTGCATATCTCTTCCGTTCATTGGTGTTTATTTGTTCTGATATTATTTCGTATTTCGATATTCGGATTTCGAATTTCTTTGGTTATTCTTTCGGGAACAGCGGCGCCAGCTTTTTCACATCAGCCATTACCTTATCCTGCTCCGCCGCGCTCATCTTCTTGTACCTTTCCGCCGCGTCGATTACCATCGGCCAGAGACGCAGGTCGCCGGGCATGCACGCCGCCGTGATATCCTGGCTCAACGTCCACCACAGGCTCTTATCGATTTCCTCCTGCGTGTCGAACGGCTCGTACCACGTCTTGTACATGTGCATCTGCCGGTCCCACGGACTTTTGGTTACCGCTTTCAGCGCCATCGTGCCGGCATCTTTTTCTTTGGCGATTTTCAACAGGTTTTTATATTCATTGACCTGACTTGGGTGCGCCGCCTCTACCCGGTTCAGCGGGAACATCACCGTATCGAAGTCAAAGACTTTCAATGCCTCGGCCAGAAAACTCGGCTTGTGTCCCGTAATCCCGATGTATTTTACAATCCCCGCCCGCTGCGCTTCCCGCACCGTGGTCAACGCCCCGTCCGGCCCCAGGATTTTGTTCAAAGTCGCCATATCGTCGACACCGTGGAACTGGTAAAGGTCGAAATGATCGGTCTGCAGTGTCTTCAGCGACTCTTTCAATTCTTTGGCTGCCTCGGTTTTATCCCGTTTCATCGTCTTGCAGCCCAGAAAAACACTCTCGCGGTGTTTTTTATCTTTCAGCCACGGCCCCAGGTGGATTTCCGCCTGCCCGTAACTCGGCGAGACATCGATGTGGTTGATGCCGTGCACCGCCGCCAGCTCCAGCGCCGCGTCCGCCTCGGCCTGATTCACCAGCCAGAAAGCCGCTCCGCCGAAAACCAACACTGTGCTCAGATGCCCCGTTTTCCCCAGTCTTCTCGTCTCCATTGTCTTGACTCCTTGCATAAGACTCAATAAACGCTCTCGTTCCCTCAATCATATAACCGGGCGCACCAACATGTAAATAAAGACGCTGATAATCTGAAAAATCGTTCAATCTGTAGGGTCGGGTTTCAAACCCGACCGCCACCATTCTCTTTTCCTCTTTGTTTGGAATTTGGTTTTTATCGCTTGGAATTTATTTAGTATTTCGATACCTTCGGGTATTTCGTATTTACTTCTCGCTTTCTCTTCCCTTCTTCCCCGTGATACTATAGAGACAGATATCGCAAAAAAGTCAGGAGACGCATTATGGATTTCACACTCAACGAAAAACAAAAGATGCTCCAGTCCATGGTCCGCGACTTCACCCGCAAAGAAGTCGAACCACGCTGGAAAGAAATGGAAACTTCCCGCCGCATCCCTGACGACCTGCTCAAACAACTCGCTTCCCTCGGACTGTTCGGTATGACCGTGCCAGTGGAATACAACGGCAATGACGCCGGCGGTTTCGCCCATCTTTTAGCCATCGAGCAATTGGCTTATTCCGGCACGCCCGCATGGTGGCCGGCCGCCTTCAACAACAGCCTCCCCGAAATCATCTGCAAATTCGGCACGCCGGAACAGAAAAAACGCTTCGTCAACCCGATGTTCGACGGCACCAAATGCTTCAGCGTCCAGTTCACCGAACCCGATACCGGTTCCGATTCCCGCGTCCTGAAAACCACCGCCCGCCCCGACGGCGATTACTATATCATCAACGGACAGAAACGCTTCAGCACCTTCGGCGCCCGCGACGGTACCGCGATTGTCTGGACGAAAGACGAAGAAGGCGGCTGCACGGCTTTCATGGTGGATAAAAACTGCCCCGGCTACACCGCCCCCAAAATCTGGGAGCTAATGGGCACCGGCGGCATCGAACCGGCGGATGTCTATTATACCGACGTCCGCGTTCACAAAGACCAGATGTTCCATAAAAAAGGCAAAGGCTTCGACGCCCTCCTTTACTGGATTGCCATCGAAAAAGTGGAAGGCTGCATTGTCGCCGTCGCTTTAGCCCAGGCCGCCCTTGACGAAGCCGTCAAATACACCAAAACCCGCCTCGCTAACGGCAAACCGATATCGGACATGCAGGGCATCCGCTTTGAACTCGCCGATTTGCATGCCAAAATCGAGGCCTGCCGCTGGCTGACCTACCGCGCCGCCATGCTCCATGAGGTCGACGATCCTTCATTCCAGACCGAGGCTGCCGCCTGTAAACTCTTCGTCCAGCCGGTCGTCACCGATGTGATATCCACCGCCCTCAGGCTGCACGGCGCCTACGGCTACACCACCGATTTCAAAATCGAACGGCTTTACCGCGCCCAGCCCGGCAATGTCGTNNGCTTCTCTGGTAAAATAAGTTATCCCGCACGATGGGAAGTATTTAGAACAATTACTTTATGTTAAGTATAGCGACATTTTTCCGGTCCTAATAACGCCGCTTTTCTGAAATTAATACTATTGTATAAAATAAACTATCATTTAATTAATCATAGTTCGTTTGCATCAAATAATATGGAGATAAAACATGACTGAAGGTATCCCCGAAAAAGCCGATTTTGAGAAAGCCTTAAATGCCTGGTTCCGCGAAGCTGAGCAGGAGGAAAACCCCTTTGTGGATATCCGCGCCGACGAGCTGCACGCCCGTGTCGGCGATTATCCCGGGCCCTTCCACCGTATGGCCACCTGCTGCGAAGTGATGTACGAGAATTATCATCCCGCCGTCGATAAAATCATGCAGTTCCCCCCCAAAGGCAAGGGCGCCAGCATGGAAATCAGATACGCCTTACCGCGCACTCCCGCCAAACCTGTGCCATCAGTTCAACCGCAGGCAGAAACGTTCACCGTCAAGTGCGAATATTGCCACGGCACCGGCCGCGACGTCCGCAACCTCCACGCCCAGGAACAACCCTGCCCCGCGCCGGGCTGCGGCAAAGAAAAGAACGGACTCCATATCCTTCCCGGGAAACAGGACGATTATCAGGAGTGTAAAACCTGCAAAGGCAGCGGCGCCAAATCCCTAAAAGCCAAAAAGAGCCAACCGGGCGCCAATCTCTATCAGCCCTGCCCCGACTGTAACGGCACCGGCATCAAACTCAAGGCCAATTAAGATAAATTTTGCAATTGAAATGCTATTTTCTCTCCTTTGTAAGAAGATGAGGCAAACGGAACATACAGAGAAATAGAGATATGAATCGTATTTCGGGGTTAGCATCAAAGCCTGACTGGTTTGATGGATTCCCGCTTTCGCGGGAAAGACAATCGCCGCAAACCGCCTGCTCTCATTATTCATCACAAATTATGTATTGACACGCGCCTGAGCCGCAGTAAAATAAAATTATAGTATCAGATCTCCGGTCGAAATCACTTTGAAAATCACTGCATTTATGGACGGCATATGACTACAGCAAACAGACTCAACAACTATTCCAACGACGACTTCTATACCCCCGAATGGTGGGACAACTGGTCCAGAAAAAACTTCAAACGAAAATTGAAAAGTTTCCCCAAGAATTACAGTCAGTACCGGGAAGATTAATCAATAATCCCAGTTAATAATTTCCTCAGCTCGCCGTCAGATTTTGCCGGTATTCCCTTAACATGATTTCCGTTTGCTTGAACTGC
Source organism: Dehalococcoidia bacterium (assembly GCA_003153955.1). Lineage (GTDB taxonomy): Bacteria > Chloroflexota > Dehalococcoidia > Dehalococcoidales > Fen-1064 > Fen-1064. The sequence goes on from PMCB01000100.1 coordinate 9,817, forward strand.
GCGCGTTGTTTTATCTTTGCTTTGCGTTGGTTCTATTTCAGCATAATCCGGGCGTCAACGACCCGGCAGCCTTCCCCTTTCGGCAGGACTTTGACCGGATTAAAATCCAGTTCGCTGATCTGGTGGATATCTTCCACCATCGCCGAAAGCCTTAACAGCAAATCTTCAACCGCGTTCGTATCGGAAACCGGGGTGTCCCGGTACCCCTGCAGCATCTTCGCCATTTTGATGGATTTGACCATTTCTTTGGCGTCCAGGTCCGTCAGCGGCGGCAGCCTGATGGCGACATCTTTCATTAATTCGGCGTAAATGCCGCCGGCGCCGAACATTATCAGCGGGCCGAAGGACGGGTCCTGCGTGACCCCTACAATTGTTTCGATGCCGCCCGCAACCATGCTCTGCACCATCACGCCCTGCATTTCTTTCTGGCGTCCCAGTTTTGTCAGGTTGGCCTTGATTGTATCGTAAGCTTTGATTACTTCATTTTTAGATTTCAGCCCTATTACTACCCCGCCGACATCAGTCTTGTGGGTAATCGTCGCCGAAACCAATTTCACCACCACCGGGAAACCCATTTTGTCAGCCGCTGCGGCCGCTTCATCCGGTGTTTTCGCGATTGCCATCGGCGCCGTTTTGATGCCGTAGCAATCGAGCAAATCGTAGGTTTCGGTCGCCCCGAGCCAGAACGGCCGTTGGCTGTTTTCTTTCATTGCCTTTTCAATAATCCGGCGCGCCTTGCCCCGTTCGATGCCGGGGAATTTCGGGATTGTCCCCACCGGTTTCTTGCGGTTTTCGGCGTATTCTACCGCTCTTGCCAGCGCCGATACGGCTTCCTCCGGGAAGGGATAACAGGGGACAAAATGCCCGTTGGAACCTAACTTCGCCGTCGAACCTCTTTCCCCCAGGAAACAGGCCACCAGCGGTTTCTGGTGTTTCCAGAAAATCGGCGCCACGCTGCGGATAGCTTCCTCCGAAGCCGCTTTGTTCGAGACTATCGGCGGGATAAAAATCGCCATCACCGAATCGATGTCCGGCTCTTCGGCCAGTACCTGTAAAATATCGCGGAATTCCTCGGCGGTCGCTCCGGCCGTCGTATCCAGCGGGTTATTAATTAAAATATCGCGTTTGATTACGGATTTCAGTTTCTGCACTGTTTCCGGCGAGAATGTCGGTAATATCAGGTTATTCCGGGCCGAAGCATCGGCCGCGATAATACCCGGGCCGCCGCCGTTGGTCAGTATCGCCAATTTCCGGCCTTTGGGTAAAGGCTGATTGGAAAGCACACTGGCGATGTCAAACAACTCTTCCATGGTGTTCGCCCGGAGCACACCCGCATATTTGAAAAGCACGTCCGTGCTGATATCCGATGTCGCCATCGAACCGGTGTGGGAGACGGCCGCCTTCGAACCGGCCGCGGTGCTGCCGCCTTTCACCACAACAATCGGTTTTGTCGCCGAAACACGCCGCGCAATTTGCGCGAATTTCCGCGGGTTCCCGAATGATTCCAGGTAAAGCAAAATGATTTTTGTAGCTTTATCCTGTTCCCAGTATTCCAGCAGGTCGTTGGGTGAAATATCCACCCGGTTGCCCACGCTGACAAAAGTCGAAACGCCCAGGTTCAGGTTGTTGGCGTATTCCAGAATCGTCAGCCCCATCGCGCCGCTTTGCGAGAGGAAAGCCACATTACCCGGCGGTGGAAAAACCGGGGAAAAGGTCGAATTTAAACTGATTAACGGGTCGGTGTTCAAAATTCCCATGCAGTTGGGTCCGGCGACGCGCATGCCGTGTCCCAGCGCGATATTCCGCAGTTCCTGTTCGCGGGCCGCGCCTTCGGGACCGGTTTCCCGGAACCCGTCGGAAATTACTATCAGGGTATGCACGCCTTTCTGCCCGCATTCGTCTGCCACCCGGGCCACCAGCTTAGCAGGCACAGCAATCACCGCCATGTCCACTTCGTCGGGTACGTCCAATATCGAGGGGTAGGTTTTCACCGACATTACTGAACTGACATTGGGATTAACCGGATAAACTGTTCCCGTATAACCGCCCTGCAGCATGCAGTGCAGCATCAGGTAGCCAATGGTGCCGGGGTATCTGGACGCGCCGATTAGAGCCACCGATTTCGGTGATAAAAGGTGCTTGATGGAGGCAATGGTCGAAAGCCTGTCCCGTTCTTCTTCTTTGCGCATCACGTTGCGCGTGGGGGCGATGGGGAAAGCCACATGCAGCGCGTTGCCCTCAAGCTGCCGGGCCACGTGATAGCCGTAACCCTTAAGCAGGGCTAATATATCATCGTTTCTTGATGAAACGTTGGCCTCAAAAGTGGAAATACCGTTATCATGGGCGGCGTTCACCAAGCACTCAATCAACCGCGTGCCGATGCCTTTCCTGCGGTAGGCGTCATCAATGACAATTGCCACCTCTGCCGAATTTTTCCGCGGCAGCCGGTAATAACGCCCGATTGCCACGATTTGCTTCGTCTTTTGTTTTAAAACCTCGCCCACCAGGGTAAAGTTGTTTTTGTAATCTACTGTGCAGAACCGCAGCGCGTCTTCCGGCGTCATTTGCGCCGGGATATGGTGCAGCCAGACATATTGTGAATCCGGCCCCAGCCGCGATTGAAAAGCCAGGAATTGCTCAGCATCGCCGGGCTTTATCGGCCTTAAAATCATCGCCGAGCCGTCGGTCAGCACCACCTCGATTTCAAATTGTGCCGGATATGCTGCCGGGTTGTTATTTTTTATTTCAGCGTCCATTTAATTCTCCAATGAAAAAACGATAATACAAGCGTGGTTGGAAATTACGGTTGTTATCCGGATCAGCTTGAAACTCACAGCCCAATTGTACTAAATAATCCCGGGGAAAAATACAACGTTTACCGGTACTATACCGTAGATTCAATAAATACAAAATCACTCCGGTACTATAGGCGCATTAAGTTTTCGGCCTCTTATTGACTGCCTTCACTCAGCTTGCGCATTACTATCTAAATCGAATCCCAATGGGCCCGGGACCGCGCCCATAGTTGGGCGTACCGTTCGCGGTCGGACATCAGGCGCCACCGGATCTGTGCCGTTATTTTTGTGATGGATTTACTCATTAAAGTATCTCCTTAATTTTATTGTCCACCCTATATGAAAGGTTGACAAGAGGGCCGGCAAAAAATATTTTCCTCGAAACACGCGACGCTTTAAAAGTTAAAGAACTAATCGTGTTAAAGGGGATTTGAGTCCGTAGACCGCAGTCGTAGAGCCATTTTCGGTACTTGACGTAGTCAATGTATAGTTTGCAGAACAGTTCGTAGCAAATGTATATGGGGCTGCGCCCTTCTAAAATGGCGTACCTGCAAACCATCTTTACAAAATAGTCGTTTGTAAAATCATAATTTTGCCACGAATTTGTCATATTTTCCCTTAATTATTTATACCTTTGTCATCATTCATATAGTACATTTAGGGAGAGATTCTATACCATTAACAGGTTAGTAAAGGAGTAAACATGCGAACATTAGGTGGAGCTCTCATAGCAGTTTTAGGCGCATTAATAGGAGTTGCAGGTTTTAGCTTGTTTCAATCGGCAAATAATACGATTATGCAGGGGCATAGATTTTGGGGAATGGGCTGGTTTTTCTCTAACATGAGCCAAAGCGATGCTAATATGTATCGGAACAGTGGGATTGCCGGAATGGTGATAGGCGGCATAATCCTGGTGATAGGGTTGGTAGTGGCATTTAGAGCGAATAGGAAAACGACAGGGTGAAACAACAGCCAACAATAAATTTTTATCATTCCTTCGTTTTTAACCAACTAAAAGACCAGGGAAAAGACGCGGAAGATTAACCGGGGATGAGATTTACATTACGTTAACCGCAAATTAGAATCGACTTCCAGTATTCTCTTCAGGTTCAAAATCCACTTTATAAATAGGCGTTTTAAGTCAAACGATTTTCATGTTGTATTTTACCAAGTATTCCAATCTCTTTGAGGGACATCGCCGCAATATACCTGCTCTGAAAAAACATCGGGAGATTTCGCCATGAACCTGCGGCGAAATCTCCCGTAGTGAGTTAAATGATGAAAGCTTCTGTCTTTATTGCTGCAGCAGGTTAATCGCATCGAGCAGCTGGGTATCCCCGCTGGCCTGCAATTGTGCCGCGGTCATCCCTTTAATCGCCTCGGGCAGCAGCGGCGAAACACCGGCGGCCAGCGCGATGACGGTATCCGGCGTCAATCCGGTATGCCAGATGCTTTTACCGGAAGGGGTCAGCCATTCCGATACCCCCAGCACGACTTCCGAACCGTCTGTCAGACTGTATCCAACGAGGGCTGTCCCCGTCCCGAATGTGCTTTGGCCGATAACCTTGGCCCGGCTTCTATCCTGCAGCGCCCCGGAAACGATTTCCGCCGCGGAGGCGGTGCCTCCGTTTACCAGCACCGTCATCGGCAAATCGGTTTTCGTGACATTGCTCAAAACCGCGTCTTTTTTAATATTCCCGTTGATATCTTTTTCCTCCAGGACATCCCCGCCGGTCAGGAAACGGCTGGCCACTCCTTCGGCTTCATTTAAAAGTCCGCCGGGATTATCCCTGAGGTCCAGGACAATCGCCGTCGCTCCCTGTGCTTTGATGGCTGCCAGCGCCGTATCCAGCGCTGCTGATGTACCGTCAGAGAAAGAGGTGATCCGTAAATCGGCGATGGTCGTCCCCGGCAGCATTTGCCAGACAACACTGTTAATATGTATCTCCGCCCGCACGATGGTGAGGTCGAGCGTGGTACCGGCAGTATTTATAATTGTGATCGTGACTGACGTTCCCGGCGTACCTCTGATATGGGTCACCGCATCCTGCACCCCGGTTACCGCCGTGCCGTCAACTTTGAGGATAATATCGCCCGATTGCAACCCGGCTTTTTGCGCCGGTGAACCGTCAATGGGGGCAACTACCACCACATTCCCGTTTTTCTCACTGACTTCCGCCCCGATGCCGTCCAGTTTCCCGGCAATTGCCTGATTTTCCTGCTGAACTTCGGCGGGAGTCAGGAAAACGCTGTGACCGGTATCACCCAGAGAATCTACCATGCCGCTGATGGCACCGTAAGCCAGTAATTGCGAACTGACTACAGACTGGTCGACGTATTTGGTCTGGATATCGTCCCAGGCCTGTTTTATTAGCTCATAGTCGGCTTTGTCCGCTTTACTGACGGTAATCGTGTCGCTGTTCCGGTTTTGATAAGTCGTATAATACATCCCGCCCCCGAATCCCGCCGCTAAAATACAAACGGCAAAAAACGCCGTGCCGACCGGTCGCAGCCATTTCATATTTGGTTTTTTCGGATTTTGTGTATTTTCCATTAACAACTCCCTCACCAATTCGTGTATTTTATGGTTTTATCCGGGACCGCCGCTATACATACATCATATCGCTACCAGACATATTCCTGCTACGGCGATACAAACCCCGGCCAACGCCCTGAGTGACAGCCGCTCTTTTAAAATTAACACCGACATCGGCAGCAGAAATATTGGCGCCGAAGCGGAGAGCAAAGTAGTCTTGCCGGCCCCGATNNTTAATTTCGGGCGCTCCTCCGGTTTTCTGCTGAATGCCACCGTCGTCAGTACCAGCGCCGCCATCGTCACCCTTATCGCGGCCGCCGTAAATGTATCGACTTTCTCCAATCCTATTTTTAAGGTTATCGAACCGGATGCCCAGAGCACCGCCGCAATCAGCGTCATCACCACACCTTTAACTGTGGTTTTCGCGGCGGCGGCTTTTTTGTTATTGCGGACAATCATCAAAATCCCGGCGATTACCAGCGCCGCCCCCAGGACGTTAAACCAGGTAAATGATTCGTTGAGAAAGAAAAATGCTGCCGTCAGTGTCAATACCGGAAATGCGGATTGTGAAATCGGGTAAGAAATGGAGACATCCAGATATGATAGGCTGCGGATGTAAATCGTATCGCCGATGGCGTTGGATAATATCCCGGAGGCCACTACCAGTAATATCGGCAGCAACGGTGTATGCAGGATATCGCCGGCGCGCCCCACGGCAAAAACCAGTATGATAAGCGCCATCATCCCCACCCACAACCGCATCATGTTGACGGCGATTGCGTCGATTCTGGATGACAGGTATTTCAGCAGGATGCTGCTGCCGGCCCAGGCCAGCGACGCGCCTAACGCAATAAATACTCCGAGCATAAATCCAATAATAACATATTCTTTTCTCCATACCGGCGAAGGCTCGCAGACCGAAGCGCAGCGTAGGAACTTACCAAGTAATGTATACTTTGCGCAGCATGCTAGGTAAATGTACGGGATCTTCAGGTCAGGTGACTAAACTCGTGTTTGGAATTATTCACTACAAAAATAAATGTGCCTTTTTACTGTAGAGACGAGTTTACAACTCGCCCCCCAATCGCCCTCTATTCCATACCGGCACAAGCCGGTATCTACTGATTGGTTAACACCAGGGTGGGTGATGCTCGGATGTCAGATCTCTTGAATCAGCCCTTAACCAAAGAATTGTTTTTTTACCAGCGTTAATCAATTGTGGTAAAATAGGACAATTTGACTCTCAGCAAAGGACTTCTGACATGACAGTAAAAAAGAAAAAAATACCCGCAGTTGAAAACCCCTCCGGTAAAGGTTGGGTTTTTAAGGATACACGCTCATTTGCTGAGGTATTTTATCAATTGCAGGTTTTTGAGAATGCGGTGATAAATTCCACAACTGTCAAACAATTGATTACCGGTAAAATCAGGACGGTGGGCAATCCCAATATTCTCTGGGGGGCAGAACAGTTGACCCTGCATTTGGACGATAACAGAAAACTGGATTTCATCTGCGTTAATTTCGAGCCTGAATGCGATATTTCCAGCGACACTGGTTTTTATCATTAGTTGCGGTTACCCCGGCGCCACTCTGTTTGTTTTTATTCCTTACGACTTTTTCTTTTCTAACAAAAACTCATTTTGCTCATTCACGCAAAATGAAAACATCATTAGAAATTCATTCTTACCATCTGCAAACATCCCGATATTTATGTAAGGATGCTAATTCCTGTTATCATTGTTTTACAGGTACAATTATGATATATTCTAAGCGATTCTATTGGTTTTGGCAGAATTACGTTTCACCGGTTACTGCTTTACTCCAATACATTCAGGTTTTAAAGATTTAGGGTGCTGAAAATATTCAAGGAGTTTTTTTAAATGCAAAGAGATTTAGATGCTGAAATCAGCTCAGCTAGAACCCAACTGGTGACACTGACAAACCGGGAGGAAGAAATTCGCAAGAATTTGATCTCCGAAACTATCCTATTTATAAATAATTGGTATTGGTCAAAAATTGAAGATATTATTCAGGAGAAATCTCAAATCACTAAACAAATCGGGGTTCAAATGCTGTCTCACATGAAAAGCGATCTAAAACAGCTTCAGGGGCAATCTGCCAAAATCGTGAATAATTTGCTCCAGGACCAAAATCTTTGGTGGCATCTTACTCCGGATAAACTACCTGACCTTTATACGGGGCGTCAGTTTACTGAACCGTTCGATAAAAAGATTCGTCTTGCTGCCGGGGAGCTTTCATCAATTTTAGAAAAATATCAATATCTGTCGTCTCCGGACGGGGAGCCTGAAATATGGCGCGAATTCGATAGTTCCGGTATCCATTTCGCACCAAATGCGAGGCGGATGTGTCCTTATCATATTGAATGGACTGAGAAAATGAAAATGTTGATCAGGGAATATGAAGATATACGGAACCAAGCCTATCCTGTTATTGAATCGATTATAAATTTAGCCCTGGAAAAATCCCGTAAAGAGGCTTTCGACCTTTGGAATTTAGCCTGATGAATAACTTAACGCGATTGTTTGAAGCGAGATAAATAATGAACATCGAGACACTGTTTAACCTGGCCCTGGACAATGGAGCATCAGACTTACATTTACGCGTAGGTCTGCCGCCAATTTTGCGTATTGATGGACGTCTCAAGCACCGGGAAGATTTCCCCCTTTTAACCAATATTGATATTAAGCAAATGCTTGATCAAATCACATCCCAGGAACAAAGGGACCACTTATCTCAGGTGAAAGAATTGGATTTTTCCTATGAACTTGAGCTCAAAGCCCGATTCAGAATTAACGTCATGGTACAAAGGAAAACATACAGTGTTGCATGCCGTATGCTGCCGTTTGTAGTGCCGACGATCGATGAATTGGAGCTTCCTCAGATTTGTAAAGATTTAATTCTAAAGCCAAGGGGGCTTATTTTAATAACCGGCCCTACAGGTGTCGGCAAATCTACTACTATGGCCGCAATGATCCGGCACCTTAATGAAAATAAAGAAAGTAATATTATTATCATTGAAGACCCCATCGAATATCATCATCAAAATATTAAGTCGATGGTAGCTCAACGGGAATTGGGGGAAGACACAACTTCCTTTCACACTGCTTTGATACATGCCCTCCGCCATGACCCGGATGTTATTGTCGTCGGTGAAATGCGTGACCTGGATACTATTTCAGCAGCCATTACCGCTGCAGAAACCGGCCATCTGGTAATGAGTACACTGCACACCACTGATGCTGCCCAAACCATTGACCGGATGATAGATGTATTTCCACCGAATCAGCAATCTCAAGTCAGGCTGCAACTATCTCAGTGTCTGTTAGCAATATTATCACAAACGTTGTTACCGCGGGCCTCCGGCAAAGGCATGGTCGCTGCCTTTGAGATTGGTTTATCCAATCCCTCAATCCGTACACTCATTCGTGAAGGACGTACCCATGAAATCTCAACCTATATGCGGATTCACTCTGAGGCGGGATTACAAAGTCTTGATGATGCTTTAGCCTACCTGGTTCGGTCACGGCAGGTTACCCGAAAAGCGGCAATGCAAAAAACCAGTAACCCTGCAATTTTGGAAAAACTGCTTGCCTCTTCATAAACCGACAAAGCCATTTGAACTGCCCCCTGATAGCGATGCCGGTTGTTACATCCTTAATGTTGATAATGGGGTGATGGTCAAATTCCCCCTTTTACGTATTATTACCGGCTTCTTTGAAGTGGTATTATCTGAACCAATATAATTTAAACTTGATTGGAGGCACCCATGAATGAGAACAACCCCAAGCATAAGCGGCCCTCATGGGATGACTATTTCCTGGAACTGGCGGATGCTGCGTCGAAAAGAGCAACCTGCAGTCGCGGCCGAAGCGGATGCGTCATAGTCCGTGATAACCAGGTTTTGGCTACGGGATATGTTGGCTCGCCTGCCGGTCTGCCTCATTGCGATGATGCAGGACATTTAATGAAGAAAGTGATTCAAGAAAACGGTGAGATAAGCGAGCATTGTGTACGGACGGTGCATGCTGAGCAGAACGCCATCTGCCAGGCCGCCAAAAGAGGTGTCTCTATTGAAGGCGCCACGGTCTATCAGCGAATGACTCCTTGCCGGACTTGTGCCATGCTGTGGATCAATTGCGGGATTAAAAAAGTATTTTGTGAACGCAAATATCAACTGGCTGAAGAGAGTGAACAATTGCTGGCGGCAGCCGGTGTTGAATTGGAATATAAGCATAACGAAATTCAGCCGTACGAATAACAATGGGGCGAAATATCTATGCCATACAAAAAGAGCGGGAGCCTTCAGGCCCCCGCTCTTTACTTTTAAATTATTAATAACCTTAATTTATTTCATTGTCGGCAGAACCTTAGGTATATTGGTTCCGTCAATTCCTGCCAGTCCGCCGATGACATTAACCAGCGAGGAATCGGTCGGCACCACAATCTTGGAATTGTTGGCGAGCGATGTTTCCACTGCCTGCAGTTGGCGCAGCGTTTGCGCGTTGCCTTTGAAATACAAATCAGCGGCTTCGTTGACCAGCTTGATGGCCTGGGCTTCGCCGTCAGCCACCAGCACCTTAGCCTGCATTTGGCCTTCCGCCTGTAGGATGGCCGCCTGTCTTTGTCCTTCTGCCACTTTAATTGCGGCGCGGCGTTCACCGTCTGCCTGCGTTTCGCGTGCGGTGGCAAAGTCTATTGCAGCGATTTTTTCGTTACTGGCCTTGACGACTTTGTTCATCGTCTCCTGAACATCGGTCGGCGGGTTGATTTCTTTTAGTTCGGTACGGACAATTTCCAGGCCCCAGTTCTTGGTTTCCGAAGCCAGGTTGTTGTACAGCGCGCTGTTGATTTTACCACGCTCGCTGTTGGCGTCTTTCAGCGTCATCGTGCCAATGATGTTTCTCAGGGTGGTTCGGGCCAGGGCCACGATCTGCACCATGTAGTTGAAAACATTGTATTGCGACGCTTTNNCCGGCGTCAATCATATTTTCCGTGATGTTGACCCGAACCAGATGTTCGATAAACGGAATGAGAAATATAATACCCGGATTAGCAAAGCGGTTGTATTTGCCGAAACGCTCGACTAAACCGCGGCTGGTCGGCCTGACGGTACGAATGGACTGTCCCAGCAGCCAGATGACAAGGATAACCGCAATGATGATAACAACGATGGCAGTTCCTGACATGATTTCCTCCTTCATACATCCACATTATTATGTAAGATGTATATGCCCAATTTCCTATGCTACTCGCCTGAAAATAAATTTTCAAGTAGTGAAAGGAGGATTATGATATTTATTTAGTCTTCTTCATCGTCGTCAGGCGGACAAAAAGAATCGCGCGGGAATTGCCAGTCCATTATTGCTCCCCTTCTGAATGAAAATTGGCATAGATCTGTAAAAGCCGTAAACGACCGCTGTCGATCGCGGCTTGCGTCGGTTTCGGTTTAAAAGCGGTCCAGATGAGGCGGACACAAATGATTTCTCCCCATAGCTGGCCGTTCAATAATAAAATACGTTCGAATATTCCCAGAAAATCGCTGTGTCCCGTCGGAATCAGAAAACCAACGACAATGGTAAGTACCGCAATCGTTCCGGCGATCATCGAATAAATCCATAAACCACGATGCCCGCTGGCTTTCAGACTGGGCGCCAGCAAATAACAGGCTAGCGGGGACATTATAACAATGGCAATTGCCGAATCGCGGTGTATTTTTTCCGAAAGTGTAATTACGGTGCCCGGACTTTGTACATGGTTGCCGGCCACCAGGATGAAAGCAACCCCCACCAGAAATACCACAATCGCACCGAGGTTAATTTTGGAATTAATTTTTAATACCAGGGCCGCTGCCAGGGCGATAAACGATATCCCCAATATGTAAAATGCGGAGGTCTGCAGCCATCCGTAAGACCCAAAAACCAAAAAGCTTACCGTGACGGCAATGGGATTTTCTGTGGGATGTAATAATTGTGCGACAGCATTGCATGCAATAAAGTAAACAGGTCCCAGGGCCGCAAACGACGCCGACCCTACCAGGGCTGCCTTCCGCGGCGGTACGGTCTTCAATCGTTTAACGTGGGAAAAAAAGTGCAGCAACTTCCTGATGACCGTACTCCTGAGATAAAAATTAATGTTTCACGTTTTTAATATCTTTTTTACAGGTACTTGTTCACAAAACATTCAATAAAACAGGCGAACCTGATAAATTCTTACCTATATCATAACACGTAACCACATAATAACAACCCAAAACCCGTTTTTTTCTTGGCAAGGACTAATAATACTTGAATTATCTATGAATTTTATCCAACCGCAAAAAATAAATCCCTTTTATGCAGGGGCGGTTTATCACCTTGAGTATTAAGCGAAATACTTTCAACAGCAGTTGAAATGTACACCCGCCCTGTCTTCCCTAACTCCTCTTGTCGTTCACGCGAAAGCCACAGGTATTGAACGAAGTGAATGTACGGGAATCTTGAGCCCACAGGTGAAATACTTCCGAAGGTCTCAACCGAAGGTACTTTTGACCTTAGTTAAAATGTATTGCTTTTCAAGCAAAATGAACATCTAACTATCTGCTCAAGTTTACAAAGGTTTGCTAGTGTGTATGCCTCTACTATTCCCTGGTATTTATTGTTTTGCTATTATTTGGTATTTGGATCGTGGAACTTGGAATTTAATATTGTAGGGTGGCCAACCCCCACCAGTCGTCTCGATCCGGCGCAAGCCCATATCCAACAATCGCCTCATGCCTTTAAAAACGGCAGGAACCGGATTAATCCCAACCCAGCGTAAATCAAAATAATATATTTCGGGAATTTACCCACCCATAAAGCCGGTAAAAACTTGGCTACCGGCATTTTCGCCGCCCCGGCAATAATCCCCCCCACCTCAATCGGCAGCACCGGCTGAAAAGACAGAAAAGCAATCGCCCAAAAACCGTATTTATCGATCCATTTCTTCATTAACTGATAGCCCCTGCCTTCGTTCGCTAAAGCTACCTTTTTCCCCAGCAGCCCAACATAATACCCGCTCATTTCCCCCAGGCATGCCCCCACACTGCATACCAACGCGATCATTACCGGATTGTATTGTCCGGCGGCGGCGATCATCAACGAAACGGCCAGAGGCAAGGGAATAAATGACAGGTTGATTAATAACGTAATCCCGAATAAGGTTAAATACGCCGCCCACACCACATGTGAAAGTGAAATATGCGGTTCCACGAAACGTTTCAATATCCAATATAAAAGGACGCTCAGTGCAAATACGGCGATGATTGTTAGCGCCAGTTTCATCCAGTGAATTTTCGCCGGCGGATTCTGTTTTTTCGGTCCGGAAGTTTCATTCATAATTATCTGCTGCCGCTCTGCGCCATAAAGCGTATGCCCGTAAATTATGCCATTTTCCCTGACATTCCAGTCATTTTAATTCATTTCAACTCGCGAATCAACACAACCATAAATGCAATTCATAAAAAAATATCGTCTAAATTTAATCATAATGGGCCGCCCCCTATTGTAATATTTCTTAAATGGGTGTATGCTCTGTCTAGGTTTAGTAAGGTTTTCCATTGGTAGAATATCACAATTCTTCCTTCAACTATTGGATGACCAAGTCCTAACCGAGTAATAAAAAGGAGGTCATCCCGATGAGTTATACTGACAAACAAATCACCTGTTCCGATTGCGGCACTGCCTTCACGTTCAGCGCTGCAGAGCAAGAACAATTCGCGTCCCGCGGCTACACCAATGAGCCCAAACGGTGCGCAACCTGCCGTGCAGCCAGAAAGCAGAATACGTCTGGTGGCAGCAGCTATGGAAGCAGAGATGGGTCAGCACCGCGGCAAATGTTCCCGGTGAAATGCGCCACTTGCGGCAAGGATACCCAGGTACCCTTTGAACCCCGTGGTGATAGACCGGTCTATTGTTCCGATTGCTATCGCAAAACAAATCCCACAAAAAGATACTAATCTTCAGTAGGTAATAAAAGGCCGGATGGAGCCCACCGCAAGGAAAAGTTCTGTCCGGCCTTTTTATTTTGTCAAAATCAATCATGGCTATTGCATTCCGGAAATCATGAAATATAATTAAAATTAGAGTTTAAATATTGCTCACTGACGGTTGTCAATTCACCGCCTATAGCCAGAATGAGTTAATATTATTTTTCCGGCGGATAACGCCGGTCTATAAAACATTCGGAGGAAAATAATGGGACAGTCAATCGAATATCAAAAGCAGATGTCGGAAGTCGTTTATATCAACCTGCCGGGCCCCGCAGAACCGGAACCCGGTATGAGCGGCGGTGAATTACTGCACGGTTTTCTCGCCGAGCTTTATAAATCGTCCAACCCCGAACTGAAAGCATCTGTCAATCAGCTCTGCTTCAGATGGAACGTCCACTACGTCGAGCAGAAATAGCATTTGGTAAGGGTGGCTGCATCGTGGTTCGCTTCGATGCAGCCGTCATTTCCATCGGTTATTTTCAATAATCCGTCATTCTACCAATATTCTATCTGGAGGTTTGGTGATGCAGCGGCGCGCTTTTACTATGCGCATCAAACCCGGCTTCGAACTCGAATACCGCAAACGGCATGACGAGATTTGGCCGGAATTGTCCCGGCTGCTCAAAGCCGCCGGCATCCGCGATTATTCCATTTATCTGGATAAAAATACCGGCACTTTGTTCGCCTTCCAAAAACTGACGGATAATAATACTAACGACGACCTGCCCAGACATCCCGTCATGAAAAAATGGTGGGCTTATATGGCCGATATCATGGAAACCAATCCGGACAACTCCCCGGTCGCCTGCCCCCTCGAAGAAGTCTTCCACACCGACTGACCGAATTTTCTCTTGTCTGTCCGTAGGGGCTGGTTTATAACCCGCCCGCCTTTTTGTCATTCCCGACCTGACCGTAGACCGCATCCTCTTTCGTCATTCTGATTTTGATATTGACGAAGGTCCTTCAATTGAAGGATAAGGGTTTCGATACTTCGAGTATTTCGTATTTACTTGATTATTTCCACGTTAGCCGGCTTCCCGACATTTTATTTCGATTTACTGTAGTATTAGGTTAAGTAAAGAGAAAGGGGAAGGGTGGTTGTGGATGAGACTTCAAAAATCTATCGAAATCCAGGCTGTCGCCGAAAAAATCTGGCCGCTCCTGGCAGAACCGTCTAACATTGCCAAATGGTGCAGCCCAGCGAAAAAAATGCGCCGCACTAATGACCAATGCAACGGCCTGGGTACAACTTTCTATTTCGAAGAACGCGCAGTCGGACGGCTGATGAAACTGAATTTCATTATCACAGAGTGGATCGAAAACCACAGCGTCGCCTTTAAAATGACATCCGGCAATCTCGTCAAAGGCTACGAGCAGCGCTACACCCTCGAAAAGACTCCGGCAGGCATCAGGGTCACATGTTCCGAGAAAGTAAAATTACCCTTCGGTATCCTCGGCAAGTGCTTCGAGCCTATTCGCAGGCCTTATTCGGAAGGTCATCTCGTCCGGATGCTGGCGCAGCTCAAAATCATGAGCGAATGTCCCTGATCCCACCGCAAATCTTTCCCGGATTTCAACCTTGGACCTCACCGCTCATTAATCCTTAAATTTTTCTGAATAATGCCGAACCGGATTTTTTGGAGGATTATCTTTTTCGTATAGTACTAATTCAGCATTGACTTTATATGCTGTTTGTTTTAGCATTTTCTTGTATGTGGTCGTTACCTGGTGTACCTGCCGGCATCGTGAGAATCTCTGTTCTTCAGAAAGGAGGTAGTCAATGAAAGCCTTAAAGATTACCGGGATTGTAATTGGCTCTGTCCTGGTGCTGGTATTGATCGTGGTTGCAGTTGGCTGGATTCTCCTGAGCCGCCCCTCTAAGATTGCGGCCGGTGTCACCTCAGTTCCTTCGGATGCGCAAGCGGCCCAATCGCTGGACACGAAATGGAACAACTTTGACAGCACTATCGCTCAGTCCTCTGCCGGGACGCCGGTGACCGTCACGCTGACCCAGGAAGAAGTGAACTCAAAAGTAAACGCAGAATTGACCACGGTTGACTTACCGGATGGTCTGACGGTCAGCAACGTCAATGTGAATCTTAAAGACGGTCAGATTCTCTTGTCTGCCGATCTTAAATACTCGATATTCTCGGGCAGCGCCGGGATGACGGCCACGGTGCAGATAGTTAACGGTCAGCCCACGGTCGTGGTCACGGATGTAGACATGGGTTCGCTGCCGATACCGCAATCAATGAAAGACCAACTCACCGGTCTGATTTCCGGCGCCAGCCTGTTTCAGGAGTCGACTGCCGCGTTCGTCACGCAGAGTGTCCAAATTGCTGACAGCAAAATCATTATCAGCGGTATCACCAAATAATATCTTTGAGTTGACCGCCGCCCGTTAAATTAAAAGCCCTGTGCCGTTTGTAACAGCGCAGGGCTTTTTGTTTTTCACTGTAATGAATGCAAAATTAGTCTCTGGGCATCGTCAGCAGTCCGGCAATCAAAGAGATAACACCGGTAACTATCAGCGCCAGCGAAACAATCGGAGCTTTGGTAAATGGAGAAAATCCGATAATCAGGAATATAATCGCCACAATTACCAGAATTAAACCAAACGCCATCAGCGTAATTGCCAGTGGTGTTCTTGAAATCCGCATCATTGACCTCTCAATCCCAGTTTTTCGAATACAAACTTAGCCAAATAATATCAAGAGCGGCCACTCGATGTCAACAAAAGCTTGGCGCACAATTATTGCAACCGGTATTAAGCATGGTTTCATCGGGGCGAAGCAGCGGCCTGATATATGTGCCGTAACCAGAAGCGCAGATGAAGGTAATGATGTAAACAACCGGACTGGATTCCATGGAGTTCTTATATAATATTTTATATAAAATACGGTATTGACAAACCGGATATTTTAATAGTAATATTAGCGCAATCAAAAAGTTGATATCGTTATTTTAAACAACTTGTCAAGGGGTTCTATCCTCACAACCGGAAAAACATCTGTTTTTAGCAAAGGAGGTTTGAATGAAAAAAAGTCTTCTCCTGGCATCGCTCACTTTTCTCATCGTAGGCTCACTGGTTCTCGCATCCTGTACTTCATCCACCACCGCACCCATATCGACAACAACCACGTCGACTACTACCACGGTAATCTCAACTCCGTCATCCACTTCTACCACTTCTACTATCGTTATTCCATCGTCCACCACCTCAGGGGTGGTTACTTCTACCGCTGTCACTACAACTACCGGGAAATGGTGGGACAGTCTGGGCACCCCGGAATATGGCGGCACCCTGATTGATATGCTCAACGCCCCAATCACCGCCTGGGAGCCTTATTACGGCACCACCGGTCTCCAGGGGTACTGCCCTTACCTGCAGGAAATGTGGTGCAACGATTATACCGTTGACCCCAATACCTGGGATTTCTCCATTGGCTGGCTCCCTTCCCAATATGCCGCCAACTTAATGCTTACCGCTTATTCTATGCCGAATCCCTACACCGTAGTTTGCAACCTTCGCACCGATATGTACTGGCAGAATATCGCGCCCTCCAACGGCCGCCAGTTGACCTCTGCCGATATTGTTGCCCACTACGACCGTATATTAGGCTTGGGCAACGGCTTTACCACCGTCGATCCCTATTATGCTTCGACCGCCGGCTGGTACCCGCTCATCTCGGTCGTCGCCACGGACAAATTTACCGTTACTTTTAACTGGAAACAGGGCACCAGCCCGGTCTCCATCTTGACCATCATGCAGGCCGCCGGCGCCGATGATACCATTGAAGACCCCGATGCTGTCGCGGCTTATACCGGTGCCGGCAATCCGGCCCTCGGTAACTGGCATAATGCCATCGGTTCCGGACCGTTTATGCTCACCGATTATGTTGACTCCAGTTCCGCAACATATGTCGCGAATCCCAATTATTGGGGCTTTGACTTCCGCTGGCCCAAAAACAAACTCCCCTACCTGTCGCAGTACAAGCTTCTCATCATCCCCGCAGCCCCTACTGCTGAGGCAGCCATGCGCGTCGGCAAGATTGATGCCTTCAGCGGCATGCCGGTTCTGGATGCCCTGAACATGACCAAGACAAATCCCGGTATCGTCGTCAAGCAGCTGCCGCAGGGCAATGAATTGACATTGGATCCGAATAATGCTGTGGCGCCTTTCAACAATCTCAGCGTCCGTATTGCCATCCAGCATGCCATTAATATCCCGTTGATTGCTTCCACTTACTACAACGGTTATGCCACCCCGTGGCCGGCTTCGTTAACCGAAAATCAGATGGGGTTGGGCGGCTGGGGCTTGGCCTATCCTAACTGGCCGGCTGATGTCCAGGCTCAATATACATTCGACCCGGCATTGTCCAAGCAATTGTTAGCGGCCGCTAAGTTCGATACTTCCATAACCTACCCGCTGATCCTGGAAACCGACGCCGACCAGGGATTGTATCAGATTGTTCAATCGGAGCTTGCCGCCGTCGGTATTAACCTCAGCATCACACTGCTAACCGCTCCCACATGGCAGGCCACCGTCATGACATCTCACAATTACACTGCTTTTTGCGCCCGCAACCAGGGTATCCTTGGATTTAATTTCGATATCTTCCGGCAGTTTATGCGCTTTACTCCCGGCTACCAGGCTAACTACATCCAGGTCAACGATCCTAACATGACCAGTTTCAATACCCAGGCCATTGCCGCGCAAAGCATCGGCGATGTCCAGAAACTGCTGACGCAGGCCAACTTGTACGCTGCTCAGAACCACTTCGCCATTTCCCTGGCCCAGCCTTCGACCTTTAATATGGTCCAGCCCTGGGTTCAGGGCAACCCCGGCGGCAATACCCTGGGTAATGCCATTACCGGCACCTTCGGCGGTACTGCCGGTGGCCGCGACCCCATCGGTCTATGGATCAGCAAGGAAATCAAGTCAAAATATTAGTCCGGCATTAAATTTACACGGATAATATTTCTTTAAACTGAAGGGGCGGGATTGTTTTAGCAATCCCGCCCCTTTTGTTGCCCTTGCATTCCCTCGATAAACACCATTTGGGATCTCTCTCCTTTGTAAGGAGCAACTGTC
>PMCB01000121.1 GCA_003153955.1 Dehalococcoidia bacterium
CCGGGATTTGTATTTCCACCGGTTCTGCCTGCAGTTCAACCAGTCTCGAAGCATCCCATGTCCTGTTGGCGATCGGCCTTGATCCGGTGAAAGCGCATGGTTCTTTGCGCTTTACCCTGGGCAAATGGACCACCGATGAGGAGATAGACAAGGTACTGGAAACCTTGCCTCGTATTGTCGCTAAGCTCAGGGCAATGTCGCCTCTCTATAAAAACTAGATTATAAAAAACAAAATTCAATCGAAACTCTTTCAGTTTAGAAAAATTATTCAGAGCCGTAATGCCAGAAATCATGACCGATCAGATACACCGGTTACCGGGTTGGCGTGCGGCCGACAAAATACCACCATACTTATTGGGAAAAAACAACTACAGGAGTACCCCTACGATACCTGACTCTTATACCAACGATAGTAAAATCGACTTGGAACAGACATTAACCGGTGTCCCATTTTATCGACATTGGAAAGTGTATGATAGAGGGCCGTCTTTTTCCTTGGAAGACCGTATGTCCGAGCTCCCTGTTCTGACTAAAAGAGACCTGCGAGCCAATGTTCCCAATGGATTCGTTCACGAAAAATACAAATGTAAGGATGGATTTGCTTCCGGTGAGATCGAGATGGAAAGCACAAGTGGTACGGCTGAAGATCGCGTTACTGTGGTTTGGTGCCAAAAATGGTGGGATAAATCGGAGCAGGCTGCCGCCCGGCTGAACACCGCGCTAAACACTATTTTTCAAAGCCCTCATCGTGAGGCGGTCTTGACTACCCCGTTATGCTCGGGCAATATTTGCCATGTGAGCGAGGCAACAATTGGGGAACGCACTATCGGTAATTTGCTTTTTCTTAATCAAACTCTGGACCCGACTGCCTGGGATAACCGGAATATCCGCCGTATGACAGAAGAATTAAATATTTTTCAACCGGATATCATTGAAGCAGATCCTGCCTATCTGGCGATATTGTCTCGAGCGTGTTTAATCGCCGGTTATCCATTGTATCAACCCAAATGCATTGTCCTGACATATGAATTCCCGTCTCATATGCATTATCGTCAAATCCATCGTGCATTTCCTGGTATCCCGGTGGTGAGTTCTTATGGGTCGACTGAAACCGGACACGTTTTCACCCAATGTGAAACCGGAAGTTTCCATCAGAATGTAGTTACATGCCATGTGGACATTCAGCATTTTAACGAAGAATTTGGTAACCCCGGTGTCGGACGCATTCTTATCTCTACCCTTGGAAATCCGTGGTTTGTTTTATTACGCTATGATGTCGGTGATCTTGCCTCTGTCAGCTCTATTGACAGGTGTCCTTGCGGCCGCTCGGAAGGCCTAAGAATAGATGGAATTGAAGGACGGTTCAGGGATATCACTTTTGATACAAAAGGTCGGATTGTCACCGTGAAACATTTGGATGATGCACTGGAATCAATTGAAGCCTTATTACAGTATAAAGTAGTGCAAACGGGCCCGCAGCACTTTTCAATGTATTACGAGGCAGAGCCGGGCACAGAGCATAGATTAGCTGATGTTTTGCCGGAAATCCTGCATATAGTGTATGGTAAAAACGCAGTGATTGAAATTTCCCGTAATTCTGGCCTCGTTCCTGAACAATCAGGTAAATTCAGGTTAGCATATACGACATGGCCACTGCGCGGCGAGGCGATTTTCAAATGAGCGATTCTCTATCTTTCACCCGCAAGGAATTTCCATTTCTCCGGCGTCAGATCGACGGAAATCAAATTATTTATTTGGATAGTGCGTCCACTGCGCCGAAACCCCAGTGTGTTATTGATGCTGTCGCTCAAGTTTACAATGATACAACAGCTAACGTTCATAGGGGCATTCATACTATTGCAGACGAAGCGACTACCGCCTATGAGAATGCACGTCGCGAAATTGCCTCTTTTTTAAACGCTTCGCCGTCGGAAATTATCTTTACTCGTAACGCCACGGAGGGCATCAATATCGTCGCTAACGGTATGAGATTGCTTCCCGATGACGAAGTGGTGCTGACTGTAGCTGAGCATCACTCTAACTATCTGCCTTGGCGCTTGCGGGCGAAGGTGGTGCCCGTCGGACTGTCTCCTGATGGTCTCCCCCTTTATCAAGATGTCGAAAGTGTCCTATCCCCGCGAACAAAATTACTGACGCTGGCGCACGTCTCGAATACCACGGGGATCATTGCACCGGTCGAACAATGGGTTGAAAACGCCCACCGCCGCGGACATCCTGTACTTATCGATGCTTCCCAAAGTGCGAGTCATCTCCCGCTGGACGTTCGGACTATGGACTGCGACTTTCTCGTACTCTCCGGTCACAAGTTGATGGGTCCTTCGGGAACCGGTATTTTATACGGTAAGCGGGAACGACTGGCAAATCTTTCATTGTATCAAAGTGGTGGCGGGATGGTGCGTTACCACGGGGAGGCCCGTTTCGAGGTACAGGATGTGCCGCAGCGGTTTGAAGCTGGTACGCCCAATATTGAGGGCGCCATCGGCTTGGGCGTCGCCGTGGCGTGGTTGCGCAATCTTGGAATGAGTAAAGTTCTGGCGCATTCACAATCTCTTGGAGCTCAGCTCTTCGAAGGCCTTTCAACAATTCCGGGCATCAGAATTGTCGCCTCTTCCGCACCAATCGAAAAACGAATTGGTTTAGTCTCCTTTAATCTTGATACGCCTGGGTTCAGTCAGGATTCCCTGGCACGTCTTCTATGCGATCGGTACCAAATCCTCGTTGGCGGAGGCTATCATTGCGCTCATATTTTGCATCATCGTCTTGGATTGGACGGTACGTTGCGCATTTCCACCCAGCTGTTCAATACCCATGAAGAAATTGAAATTGTCCTTTCTGCCCTCCGCGAGCTGACCTCAGGCACGAATTGTCGCTAGCTTTGGCACTCGGTCAGGGTAGTGGGAAATATATATTGGTTATTTTACCGTGATTTGAATTATTACGTATCAAGTGAGCTCAAATGGATAGCAGTTTAGTTAGGGTTGCGATGACCATGAGCGGTGGGGTGGATTCGTCTGTCGCCGCCGCTCTTTTAAAAGAACAGGGTTATGCGGTAACAGGCGTCACGATGAAAATCTGGGGCGGACAGACTACTTCTGAAATTTCTGTCCACCATGGTTGTTACGGTCCAGGGGAAGATGAAGATATCGAGGACGCCCGCCGGGTTGCTCAACAACTCGATATCCCGTTTCATGTTTTAGATCTCACCGGCGAGTATCGTTCCGAAGTTTTGGATTATTTTTCCCGTGAGTATTTATCCGGCAGGACTGCCAATCCTTGTGTCAGATGTAATCCCATTATCAAATTCGGGGCGTTGATTGCAAAAGCACGGCAGAGCGGATTGCAATTTGATGCCATTGCCAGCGGTCATTATGCAAGGGTTGAATATGATGCCCAACAGTGCCGGTATGTCCTTAAAAAGGCAAAGGATTTAACCAAAGACCAATCCTATTTTTTGTCGTTCCTCTCACAAAAACAACTCGCGCAATTAATTTTGCCCTTAGGGGGTTATACCAAAACGGAAGTCAGAGCCATGGCAAAAAGATTCGGTTTGCACATCGCCATTAAGCCGGACAGCCAGAATTTTGTTTGCGGGGATTATACTTCCTTAATTAAAACCGAACCCATAACGGGACCGATTCTGGATAAAGCGGGAAATTTATTGGGACAGCATCAAGGAATCCAGTTTTATACCATCGGGCAGCGCAAAGGCCTGGGGATATCGGCACCAAATCCGTTATTTGTGACCGCGCTGGACCCGACTAATAACGCGGTGGTTGTGGGTACGAAAGCGGAGCTGTTCAGAGACGAATTCATTGTTACCGATCTAAATTGGATATCAATCGCAGCCCTTGAACAGCCGCTGGAAATGAATGTGAAAATCCGCTCTTCCCGAAAAGATTCTGCAGCAACTGTTACACCGCTTAACAACGGAGAAGTTCTGGTTATATTAAAACAGGCCCAGTCGGCTGTTACACCCGGTCAGACTGCGGTTTTTTATCAGGATAAGGTTGTTACAGGGGGCGGTATAATTAAAGAGGGCCGAACAAATACTAAAACCACCATTAGCATATAAATGATATATGTTGAAATGAACCCATGGGGAATACTTTTTAGTATTAATTTTCGAATGGCATGAAGTCCATTTTTAAAATTATCGCCAACTAATTAAATTCAGAAAAAGGAGAAAGTCCGCAGTTAACCCAGGTAATTTGCTTTTAGACTCTAAGTTCTACCTACTGATAAAATGCTGACTAAAACAGACTTGCGGGATAATTTGCCTAACATTTTTGCCTCCTATAATTAACTAAATATCATTTTCCAAAAGACAATGTGGAAAGCGTTTATCTGCAAAAATTCACCTTTTTAAGTTTCATTATTCTCCTCCTCATTTGCCTTCGCATAACAGAACAACGGATGAGGACAACTTTTTGTTACAAGTTTTTTAAAATAAACGGAAATAATTTTGTTCCAGAACGGAAAGCATGATTTGATGTGGTTTAAGAGTTTCTTAATCTGTTGGCCTGATTTGAACAAGGGCAGCGGAAACAACATTGCCATTTTTAGATAAACCTTCCAGTCTGATTTCGTGGCCTGCCAGGGCGGGTCGCGCCAACAATGAAGATTTACTAACTGTGTCTTATAGCATGTAGTTCAAACTTCAAAAAGTAAATAGAACCATCATTTTAGTGACATTTTGTGTGATATGATAAAGTTTATTAGTAATGTCCCTTAACGGATCAGTTATTTATGCAAAATATTCTAAATATCTCCAATACCCTTCGCTTCATCTATACAAATGAGACAATTTTTACGGTCCGCATCAAAACAGAGCAACTTGCATTCGAACTGTTGTCGTTAATCGCCCGAAATCGGCGGACGGTTTGACGCGTTGGAAATCCAGTACCTGCCCTTTTGCGAAAGACTTCTTTTGCAAACCGCCAACCTTATTCGGCTTTTCAGGCGTCAGAAACTCCTATTTTTACCCCTGACCTTTGCAAAGGCTTTTTAGCCGCCATCCACTTTATCCGTCTGGCAACAAAACCTGCACTAACTTCTACTCCGGTGTTATTTGTCAAAGCCCATGCGGTAGCCGAAAAATTGTTATTATTGGCATTAAAAGTTGTCCGCACATGGTAATAGGCTATCGGTTTTTTTTGCTGCCAATCGGTTTACTGGATTTCGTCCCATGTTCTTGGGCATATTTAACCCCTTCCCTTATTCGCAGGGCATCTATATCTTTTTCAAATTGAACTATCAATGCCAAAATTAAATCCTCCAAAAACGCTGTCAAATGAAAACAATGCCCACTGATATCGTTTTCAAAAATTACCAGAATTAAATTACTTGCGGCAAATGTCGTTATACTAAAAGTATTACGAATTTATAACATTTTCATTTTTTCACACTTTTAAATCCTAAACCGTGTTCCCATGCCCCATTTGCCCTTGATACAAACATTAGGCAGTGTTAAAATTTGCAACAATAAAGCCGTGAAGTAATCAATTAATTTATACCCAACTGACACCATCAATACCATCAAATAGTTTTATGATATATGCTAACACTAATGCCGAGGCAAAAACCTAAATATGGGCCTAGACTAAAATCTCACCGTAATACATCGTGCTGCAATAGTTCTTTGAGAAAAATTGTGTCCCAATGGAGGCGAGATCGATGAATAAACGGGGTTTAGACAACCTTCGCCGGAAAGCAGAAGAAGATCTCTCTAATAATGACCGGAAGATCAAGGGCATGGGTAAAGCGGACCTGGCGACAATGGCTCATGAACTTGCAGTTCATCAAGCGGAACTGGAAATACAAAATGAAGAACTGCGCGAATCAAGAGCTTTGGTGGAAGAAACCAAGGAACGCTATCAGGAATTATTTGATTTTGCGCCGGTGGGTTATTTTACGCTGGATGAACACAACAGGATTGTTGAAATTAATCTCACCGGATATCAGCTTCTTAAAGTAGATCAAGGCAAGCTGAAGAATAAAATCTTTACCCGATTTATTTCTGATGATGAAACTAACAGTTTCTACCTGCAGCGCAAAAAGGCGTTAGAGAATGAATTTGGACGGAACTTCACCCTGAAAATGAAGAAAGCCGACGGAACATCATTCCTTGCTCAGTTGGATATCATTAAGTCCGGTGAAGGAAGATTGCGCGTTGCCATAAGTGACATCACCGAACGGAAGAAAGCTGAGGATACTCAAAAACAGAGCGAAGAAAATTATAGAACTTTGTTTAATTCAATTGACGAAGGTTTTTGTGTCATTGAGGTTGTCTTTAATTCCAAAAATAAACCCATCGATTACCGTTTTTTGGAGATTAATCCGGCGTTCGAAAAACAAACAGGGCTGCATAACGTTGAAGGGAAGTTAATGCGCAGCCTCGCGCCGGAACATGAAGAACACTGGTTCAGGATTTACGGCAGAATAGCCTTGACCGGTAAAGCTGAGCGTTTCATGAACGAAGCCAGGGCATTAAAACGCTGGTACGATGTTTACGCCTTCCGTGTGGGGACTCCGGAAAGCCGGAAAGTCGCAATACTCTTCAACGATATTACAGCGCGCAAGAAGGCCGAAGACGATTTAGCCAAAGCCAAAGATGAACTGGAGATAAAAGTTCAGGAGAGGACGGCAGAGCTCAAGGATAGTGAAGAAAAATACCATACTATAGTAGAAACTGCCGATGAAGGCATATGGATCTGTGACACCAATGCTAAAACAACATTCGTCAATAAGAAAATGGCAGAGATGTTGGGATACAGTAATAAATACATAATGGGTAAGACACCTTATGAATTCATGGACCAAGAAGCTAAGGATCTGGCAAAGTCTAATCTCGAACGAAGGTTAAAAGGTCATAGTGATAAATACGAGCAAAAATATATTCGCAAAGATGGCTCGACGTTATGGGCCATCGCATCTGCCACTCCTCTAGTAGATAAGAACAATCATGTGATAGCGAGTTTGGGGATGATCACAGACATTACTGCACTTAAGCAAGCTGAAGAAGAAAACCGTGAACTACTTGAAACAGCGAATAGCATAATCATACGTTGGGATTATAACCGGAAAATCAAGTTTATCAATGATTTTGGGCTGCGCTTCTTTGGCTATTCAGCAGATGAGCTGATAGGGAACGATATAATGATTCTTGTCCCTCATGTTGATACCCACGGACGAGATATGGATATATTTGTGAAGGATATCATTACAAATACTCAAAACCATCCCTCTTCATCGAATGAAAATATTCGCAAGGACGGAAGTATTGTTCAAGTCATGTGGACCAATAAAGCCATTTATGATTCTCAGGGACAAGGTAAAGAGATATTGGCAATCGGTAATGATATTACCGAACTCAAAGTATTTGAAGAGCAATTACATCAACGAGCTGAGGAACTGGAAACAGTTATGAACGTCGTTCCGGCCGCGATATGGGTAGCGCATGACCCCGCGTGTCACAATATTACGGGTAACCAAACCGCCAATAGATTTTACGAAGCTGAAGAGGGAGAGAACGTCTCAGCAGGACCGGCTCTCGGGGAACCTGTTCCCGAACGACACTTTTTCCGCAATGGCAAGGAACTGACGGCTGAAGAGCTTCCGATGCAAGAGGCAGCTGCCCGAAACGTTGACATTGAAGGTTCGGAATTTGATGTTTTATTACCGAGTGGTAAATCACGAACACTTTGGGGTTCAGCCAGTCCCTTAAGAAATGACGATGGACAAGTTCGTGGCGTAGTAGCGGCTTTCGTGGACATTACTGATCGAACGCGGGAACAAGAAAAATTGAAAGAGAGCGACGATCGCTTTTCCAAAGCCTTTCATTCCAGCCCGGTTGCGTTGTCCATTTCGAGAATCAATGACGGAACATTTATAGATGTAAATCAGAGTTTCTTGAATACGTACGGATACAGTCGGGAGGAGTTAATCGGGCAAAAAGCGACCGAACTTAATATTTACGATAATCCGGGTGAGCGGAAAGAAATAGTACGTCAATTGGAGAAGCAAGGTAAACTCCTTAATTACGAGGTTACGGCCCGAACCAAAGCCGGCGCTGAAATAAATGCCCTCACTTCCGCAGAAAAAATCGAGATAAATGGCCAAGCACACATCATCTGGACAACCATTGATATTACTGACCGCAAAAAGGCTGAAAAGGAAGTCTTTCAACTCAATCGTGAGCTTAAGGCCATTAATGAATGCGACCAGGTTATTGTTCACGCGAATGACGAGCAGACTCTTTTATCCGACGTTTGCCACATCTTGTGTACATCAGCAGGTTACCGCATGGCTTGGGTGTCTTCAGTCGAGCGCGACGAAGCCAAATCAGTGCGCCCCTTAGCTTGGTGCGGCGATGAAGAATATATTACCAAAGCTCGAATCACCTGGGCCGATGATGAGAGAGGGCGAGGTCCCACCGGATTAGCCGCACGTAACAATAAGACGTACTTTTTCCAGGATTTTGCCGCAGAACCCGCCGCTGCCCCATGGCGTGAAGCCGCATTGTTAAGAGGCTTTCGTTCGAGCATTGCCTTACCTTTAGCGGATGACGATGGCAAAGTTTTTGCGGTGTTTACCCTGTACTCTGCGGAGCCTAACTATTTTAATGCAACTGAAGTTAAATTATTGGAGATGCTGACTGGTGACCTTGCTTTTGGCATAAACGGATTACGTGAGCGCGAAAAACGAAAGAGCGCAGAATCAGAAATTTTACATTTGGCATCTTTCCCGGAACTTAATCCCAACCCGATTATTGAGTTGGATTTTTCCGGTAATGTTAAATATGCCAATCCCGCGGCAAAAAGGGATTTCCCGTTAATGACTCAGGAACATAAACAAGCATTTTTAATGGATTTATTTGATGCAATTCAAAAAGATAAAACACATTCGGTAACCAAAGATATTAATACTGGCGTCTCATGGTATGAGCAAACGTTAGTCTATGTTCCGGACACCAAGAGCTATCTGCTTTATGGCAGGAATATTACCTCACGTAAAATCGCCGAAGAATCCTTAAAACAGAGCGAGGAGAAATTCCGTTCCATGAATTTCACAATGAATGAAGGCGTTTGCCTCCATGAAATAATTTATGACGAATCGGGCAAAGGTGTCGATTACAAGATTCTGGACATAAATCCAGCCTACGAACAGATCACCGGTCTAACCAGAGCAAAAGCCATTGGGAAAACGGCCTCGGAACTTTATGGCACAGGGACCCCTCCTTATTTTGACATTTATGAAAGAGTAGCAGCCTCGGGTAAACCGGAGTCATTCGAAACCTATTTCCCTCCCATGCGGAAATACTTCAGCATTTCTGCATTTTCTCCTCAAAAAGGACGCTTTGGAACAGTCTTTAATGACATTACCGAGCGTAGGCGCTCTGAAGAGGAAAAACAACAGCTGATGGATAAAATAACGGATGCGCAGAAACAAACATTATCCAATCTGGAAGCTATGACAAGGTTGCAAAAACTCGGTACTCTTTCATTACAGGAAGGAAACATTGATTCGATCCTGACGGAGATCGTCGATGCTGCAATTGCCATTTCAGGCGCTGATTTCGGTAACATCCAATTACTTGATCCTGATACCCATGATCTCAAAATCGTGGCTTATCGGGGGTACCCCGATTGGTGGCTGGATTTCTGGAGCACCGTTTCAAAAGGAAAAGGAACCTGCGGAACGGCACTGGAGCGCGGTGAGCGCGTAATTGTTGAGGATGTTGAGCAAAGTCCAATTTTCATCGGTACCCCCGCGCTTGATATCCAGCTCAAAGCTGACATTCGCGGGATTCAATCCACGCCGCTGGTAAGCCGGTCCGGAAAAACTCTGGGTATGTTCTCAACTCAATATAAGACGCCGCACCGGCCGGATGACCGCACACTCCGCTTATTGGATTTACTTGCCCGCCAGGCAGCCGACATTATCGAGAGCAAAGCGGCTGACGATGAGTTAAAACGCCGTACTGCTGAACTCGAAGCGTCAAATAAGGAACTGGAGGCATTCTCATATTCTGTTTCCCATGACTTGAGAGCCCCCTTGAGGAGTATTACGGGTTTCAGCGCAGTCCTCCTAGAAGATTATAATGATGAACTGGATAAAGAGGGGAAATCGTATCTAAAGAAAATATCAGATTCCGGCGAGCTAATGGGGCAACTGATGGATGACCTGCTCAAACTGTCCCGAGTTACGCGTAGCGATCTAACCATTGAAAAGGTAGATCTTAGCGATATGGCTCAGAAAATCATTAGTGACCTCGCAAGTGATGAACCGAAACGGAAGGTGAAAGTCACCATTGCGCCTAATATGACCGCCAATGGCGATAAGAATTTGCTCGGTTTAGTATTGCAGAATTTATTAGGCAATGCATGGAAATACACCAGCAAAACCTTAGAACCACGAATTGAAATGGGCACCGTAGAGTATATTGGGAAACAGGCTTATTTTGTTCGTGACAATGGAGTGGGATTCGATATGACCTATGCCAATAAACTTTTCCAGCCTTTCCAGCGCCTCCACAAAGCAACAGAATTTGCCGGTACCGGGATCGGGCTGGCAACGGTCCAACGCATAATTCGGCGTCATGGGGGAGAGGTTTGGGCTGAAGCCAAGGTTGGAGAGGGAGCGACATTTTATTTCACCTTAAATTAAATAATTGCAAATTAAAAGGATAAAATTGAAAAAAAGCGGCTATTAGAAAAATGCAGCTTCAGGAAGAAACATGAGACGATTCGTGATATTACTGATTGACGATGAAGAACGTATTCTCAATTTTCTGAAGACTAAATTGAAAATGTTATCTTATGAGGTAATACTGGCAAGTAATGGAGTCGAAGCTCTGGAACAGGTTCAAGGACAAGAGCCTGATTTAGTGGTTCTTGATGTAATGATGCCGAAAAAAGATGGTTTTGAGACTCTAAAGGAACTGCGAACTTTTTCACCAGTGCCGGTTATCATGCTCAGTGCCAAAGGAGACGATTCCGATAGAATCAAAGGATTAGGATTGGGCGCTGACGATTACATGGCGAAGCCTTTTAATCCGGACGAGCTTGTTGCCAGGATTGAAGCGATAAGAAGGCGGCTGAGCTCATTGGAAAGGAAGAATACTCCCAGGGAACTCGTGGTTCAAGGACTGAAGATTAACTTTGATGAACGAATTTTGATAGTTCGCGGTGAAGAAGTTAAGCTGACTCGAATCGAATGGCTGTTGTTGAGTGAACTGGTGGTCAATAACCGCCATCTGATGACTTATTATGACCTATTATCAACGATTTGGGGTCCAGAATATCGAAATGACGTTCAGATATTAAGAACCTGGATCAGCCGCCTAAGACAAAAAATAGAGATTGACCCAACTGATACTAAATTTATTACCACAATACCTAAAACAGGCTACATTTTTAACAAATGATAATAAATTTGGGAAATTATTTATCATGTGGGTTGATAAATAGGAGGAAGCCTTGGGAAACAAGAAAATTCTTCTGATAGAAGATAACGCAAACGACGTGGAATTGACCAAAAGAGCACTTAAAAAGTCAAATATCGGTAATGAATTGATTGTTGCAAACGATGGAGTAGAAGCTCTGAACTATTTCTTTGGGGAAGACGGCAATGGCGGTTGTGCATCTGATGAATTACCGGTAGTTGTTTTGCTTGACCTTAATCTGCCTCGCGTTAATGGTCTTGATGTGCTGCGCCAAATGAGGGCAAATAAAAAAACCAAAGTGGTTCCCGTTGTGGTTCTGACATCCTCAAACGAGCAAAAGGATATCATCAACAGTTACGGTTTCGGTGCCAATAGTTTCATAAGAAAACCGGTAAAATTTAGTGAGTTTGCCGAAGCTATTCGAGTGTTGGGACTATTTTGGCTGGTAATCAACCAATCATGTCCAAACGGCCTTGGAAAATCCTAATGATTCCAAAATTCCCTATCCATTACTTCGCAATAACAGCGGAGCGGTTCAAGTTGCATTTCGGGCAGCAGAGCAGCCGCAGGCCGAAATGTAAATTACCTTGGATTATCACGAATTTGTCTCTGATTTGGCATCTGGAATGCAGAGGTGACATATAAAATCTGAGTATGATTTTCTCCTCAGAGCGAGGTCTATTGCTCTCTGCAAATCTTTAATCGAATTATCTATCTTTTTCCTAAGATTAATCAATTCTTTTTTTGATACTTTATCTTGGGTCTGATTAGACCCTCCCCGTATATTTCTTAGATTCAAACTCCGAATATTTTCAAGGTCATTTTTAAGAGTCCAGAAAAAGTCGTAAACGTCAAAACAGTGCGACTCCAGAATTTCAAAAAACGGATTTTCCTCCATTTTCAAAAGGTCTTCATATTCCTTTGTGTCCCTTGAAATGATAACAGCCTTCCGCAGTGCGTTCAGCATATTCTCAATGTCACTAAGGTGTCTCGGGCTGACTCCATAAGTGGCTTTGTGTTTTTCTTCCATTTCTTTTATGAACGCCCGATAATTTTTGATATGATCCCGCGGTCGATAAGTTCTGAATAAATCTATTGACTCATGAAGTTCATCTACCTGAAATTCTAATGCCCAAATATCAGCCTTTAACAAGACCTCCGCCACTTTATAAGAAAATTTTCGTACTTCGAGGTCTTGTTGTAGACGGGTGAAAGCCTGACATATATCGTGCATTCCGCGTTTGTGCCAAGATCGCCACTGGGATATTATCTCCGCTTGTTTCCCTGGTGGTACTCCCCAACTTTTTAAGACATTGACGTCAATACCATCGGAAGACGCTGAGCAGGTCAATGGTTTTTCTTCCGGGGATGGTGGCACCCCTTCCTTGCTCACATCCACCTGCGGCCTAATATCGTTTGTTTGCGTAGTGCCTGGTATGGGTTCGGCATCCGCAGATAACGACGATTTGTTTTTATTTTCCTCTGTTACGGACGGCTCCGGCTTCGCATTCGACCCTACGCTTTCCTTTTCATCTCGTACTTTACGTTCGACCTTACCCTCAGACAGTTTTGAAACCATTTTTTCAACTGCTCTCGGGTCACGATCAAAGACGGTACTTATTTTATCGAATGACCAGCCGAGTTGCTCGTATGCAATTCGCATGGCATTCCCCTCGTCCCGAAGAATCCGGTCATGTCTTTTCAAATCTTCCGGGCTTCTAATGGCCCGAGATTTGAATATCTTGGCCTTATCTAAAGTATTTTTAATTTGTCTTTCTTCGTTCAAGAATTACCCCGAAATAGCTTCAGTCTGTGTACCTTCAGTGTATGTTCTGTGTTATACGCTAGGCTCGTTTTGTGCTTTGTGTGTGCATCTGAGTGAATTATACCATGCCAATAGGAGATTAAACATGGCTACTGCTCATATTAAGAAGGTAATCAAAATTGGTGGCTCACTGGCAATTATCTTGCCCACTGAATGGACCAAGGGAAAAGTAGAAGCCGGGGAAGAGATGGTTGTTATCGGTGATGAAGACCTGCGCATTTTCCCGGTCCATTTAAAAATCTCCTCTCAGAACACCAAGGACAAAACTGAAAATGCCTAAATCGGACAAAAACCAACCTGTCATCACGTTTCGTATTGTTGAAGGTGAAATTTCACCGCTGCAGCGCCAACTCACGAACAAATTTTGGGCAAAACTGATTGCAGATGTGAAAAGAAGCGAGGCCGAGAATGACCGCCCAGTATCCTAAAGCAGACCTTAATGAAATCAAAAAGTTTTTATATGCCATTTTCGAGGACGGCGACACTATCGAAGTACGCTGCTTGGATTGCAAAGAAAATCGACAACAAGATATCCGGGAAGGTTCCATCCGGGGAGGATTTTTTAACAATCGCGACCTGGCTGCTGCGGCGATCGCTTCAATGTCAGGCCGATGCATGGGTGTCTATATTATCCCGAACCAAATTACCGATGAATTGTTAGCCCGTTTCCCTGAAAATACTTTAACAGCATGGAAAGAAGGAGACGGCACCGGAGATGGTGACGTTACAGCACGCCGGTGGCTATTGATTGATTGCGACTTTGAACGGACAGCTAAAATCAGTTCTACAGACGCACAACACCAACAGGCGCTGGATAAAGCAGCGATTATTAAAACCTACCTCATAGATACACTAGGATTCCCACCAGATTCAATTATTAGCGCGGACTCGGGTAACGGTGCACACCTTATGGTAAGAGTGGATGTACCACTCAATAAAGAAGGTGACGAACTTATTTTGGATTCACTTAAAGCATTAGAATCGTTATTTGGTGATGGGGTTGACGACAGAGGAAAGAAGAAAGGCGTTCATATCGACCTGAAAGTATTTAACCGCGCCAGAATTTGGAAAGCCTATGGCAGTTTGGCAGCTAAGGGAAACAATACGCCGGAACGTCCGCATCGAATCGCGGGGTTGTTATCAGTACCTGAAAAAATAGTATCGGCTCCATTCGAATTATTAAGGAACTTGGCAGAATCAAAACCGGAAGAATCAAAACCAAGACAACCGCAATCTACCACAGAACACCGGACTTATGGGGAGAAACTTGATTTAGCGAAGTGGCTGCCGGAACACGACCTACCGATTAAAAAGGTATCGGAATGGCAGGGTTGGGTAAAATATGAACCGGAATGCTGCCCATTCGATAGTGCTCACACGGGTTCCAGTGTCACTTTCTTTCAGAATGCGGAAGGCGCGATAAAATTTCGATGTGAGCATAACAGTTGTGCAGGCCGCGAGTGGAAGGACGTAAGGGCGCTAAAAGAACCAGAGTACGATCCTAATAAGCGATATCAACAACAGCCGCGTACTTACAATCCTCCAACCACGTCAGGTAAGAGACATGGTAATCCTGCCGATAGCGCCATCCCGAGTGAGTATTCCCTTGAGCATTTAACCACGGATATGGGAAATTGCGAACGTTTCGTCAGGCACCACGGAGAGAGCGTCAAATACAATGCCAAGCGTAAAATGTGGCTGATCTGGGATGGGACACACTGGGCTTGGGACGACGGAGTGTCAATATTAAAAAAGGCGCAAGGGACCGTTAAATCCATATATGCCGAAGCCGCCACCCAGAATGATAAGACAGTTCGTGAAGTATTAGCATCATGGGCAAAATCTTCCGAATCCAATATGCGTATATCCGCTATGCTGTCACAAGCAAGGGCTCATGTCACTGTAGAAATAGAAGAATTAGACCGTGACGGCTTACTTTATAACTGCCGCAATGGAACAATCGATTTACGTACGGGGCAATTAAGGGAACATCGCCAGGAAGATTTAATAACCGTATGCGTGCCCATAATATATAACCCCACTGCCCAGTGTCCAACGTGGTTGTCATTTTTGCAGTTCATAACCACTGGTGACAGTGAACTTCAGACATACCTGCAACGTGCTGTTGGCTATACGCTCACCGGGGAAATTAAAGAGCAAATATTTTTTGATTGTTATGGTGAACAGGGCAATAACGGTAAAACTACTTTTTTGACTATACTACGCTCTTTGGCTGGGGATTACGGCACGCCGGTCCCGATAGATTTGTTTCTTCACAATACGAAGTCCAATGCCGCCCAAGGCCATACAGAATCACTGGCCAATATTCAGGGTAAGCGGTTTGTCATCCCCAGTGAGCTCGAGAAAGGGGCCCGGCTGGCAATGGGATTGCTCAAGACGCTCACCGGTAATGATGCAATTAAGGCCAGTCGCAAAGGAGAGCACGAAATTGACTTCGTATCAATCTGTAAAATCTGGTTTTACGGCAACTATAAACCTGTTGTGCGTGAGATGGGAAATAGTTTCTGGCGCCGAGATAAACTGATCCCCTTCAATGCCACGGTACCGGACGACAAAATCAATTTAAACCTGCCGGCCGCGCTACAAGAGGAATTACCAGGTATTTTAAATTGGGCAATTGCAGGATGCTTACTTTGGCAAAGGGAGGGGTTTGTTAAATGCAAGGCCGTTACCGATGCGACCAAAAAGTACCGAGAGGAAAGCGACGAACTTGCCTTATTCATTCGAGACGCCTGCGAATTAGGCACGGGCAAGGATTATTTTATTGCCAAAAAAGCAATGAAAGACGCTTATTGTAATTGGTGCGAGGACAGCGGCCAAAATCAGATACACACATCGGATTTCATCAGGCAGCTTACAGACAAGGGTGTTACCGATGGGATGAAAGATAACAAGCGCGGATGGTGGGGAATTAAGGTAATATATGCCATTCCGAAACCGGAAGGAAAAACTGAAGAGGAACAAGCGACTTTAGAGGATGAAAATGGCGAACCAAATTTCTAAAAAGTGGCAAAAATGTATTGTTTTGAGGCTAACATACAAAAATTACACGATTTTCATGGTGTAGTCTATACGAGAGACAACAAGCTTTAAACATGGAAATTGGTGTAAAAAATGTATTTTGAGGCTAAAACATACAAATTTTAAAAGTGCGTGATGGTAATGATTAGGACAGGCGAGAGTACCCAGGAAAGGAGAATGCGACATAGGAAAGAATTCCTTGATGGACTCGGCGATCTTACGGAAGAAGAAGCGCGGACCTTGGAGAACTTCTATTTTCGCCCAGGTGGGTTATATGAAATTCATTTAGTAAGTGGTCGTTGGGATGAGTCGGACCGGATCTTTGCCGGAATTGCTGAGAGTTTTTGGAAAGAACGGTTAGGTTAAAATCGGTTTGCTAAAGCTGGCAATGAAAAATGACGAATGAAGAAATAATCGACCGCAAACTTTTTGACAACAAAAGAGACAACGCACTAATCGCAACTGGCCATTTTTATTGTAAGGCACATTTAAGAGCTATTCCGATCGCTGACCGATCGCCGCGCAATCCCGATTATTGCCGGGAATGTTACGCAATCGTTCATGGTGAAAAACCAGAAAAGAACCCTGACCGATGGTCCGGCCAAACTTTGATTCACTTTGGCAAAAAATACGTCGTCGCTACAAGCCCGATGGTAAGTTCCCAGGGTGATAACTTTCTCCGAGAATTACGAAATTATCGTTTCGACGATGACAAACAGGCAGCGCCCAGCGAAAAACTCGCTAGAATCGTCACAGAGCCATTAAAACCGCTAGCAATCGCTAGAACTATAGCCGCTGCCGGTGACAACATAAAAACCAATGATAAAAAATGTCTCTTTTGCGGGAAATTAATCACATGGGGAAATAAAAAGACGCGGTATTGTTCGGATGGTTGCAGAACCGCGGAATACCGACGGCGGAACGCAGCGGTGTAATGACATGAACTTTAACATTAATATCAGGAAATTAAGTCAGGACGCTAACACCACCGTTAACACCACCGCCGTTAATGCGGTGGTGTTGCCCGGGCAGTGGAGAGAATTGAAAAGAAAGTGGTCAACGGAAGCGGCAAAAGTGAGGATAAAAAATAGATGTGAAAAAAGTTATTTCACATTTGCAACGAAATATACAAGAAGTGTGCAAAAAGGCAGGGATTGAAAAATGACACAGAATGGAACATCAACAGCGGTAACAGTAAGAAGTACCGATTTATGCAACAAAAAGAAAATGGCTTCAAATGTATTTATCATAGGTGTCTCCAGTAGCGTCTGATAACACTACTGGAGACACCTATGATGTTGATAAAAGAAGGAAAATAGCGGCAATATAATTACTCAATATTAGATTCAAAAAGGATATATAGAAAGGTTGGAAACATGAAACATTATCATAAACGTCCATTCACCAAACGGGTTCTCACCTGCATTAAAAAATCTTCCCTCATCGAATACATGGGTGAACGCAGCCACATAGTTGTTGATTCTAATGTTCTT
The DNA here is from genome assembly GCA_003153955.1 of Dehalococcoidia bacterium. Classification (GTDB taxonomy): domain Bacteria; phylum Chloroflexota; class Dehalococcoidia; order Dehalococcoidales; family Fen-1064; genus Fen-1064. The sequence continues at coordinate 17,825 of PMCB01000121.1, forward strand.
TACTGGTGGCTGAATTGCACACCCCCGCAACTCGCCAGGGCGATCTACACGCTACGCAAGCAGGGCAAGCTGGCCAGGTGGGGTGGTAATCATTATGGCTTTTACGAACTGCCTTTGACACTGGGAAAAAGGGGAATACGTCAAGCATGGGTTACCGGCATTACCCAAGAACTTGAGGACTGTGGGGCAGTTCAAGAAGTAGACGAACTTTTAAAGATTAAACAAAGGGTAAAAAACGACCCTGAAAATTGAAAGAAAAACAGAAGACAGTGTGCCGTTTATTATCGTATTAAAGGATAGTCAAGGGCGCGCAGGAGGAATTATGAACTACATAAAGATCAACTACAAACATAACATGATAAAGCTGATAGTTTTACGTGCTTTAGATTTACGCAGGGGCTGGTATGATAACCGGGAGATATGCCAACTCACCGGATTGAAGTACTGTACAATCCACACGCACACCGGCTACTGGGCTGAAACGATGCTGAATAAGCAAGGAAAGCCAGTTCGGCTTCTTAAGCGTATCCCTGCAGTCCATGGCCGGCATCTTGCATGGCGTTATTCCCTTGCCTGGGCTGGTAAGAAATGGTTGACAGGGGTAGACCCGGCAATATTAAAGGACGTAAGTACTAAGTTAGCGTCCCGGTGGTATTCCCGTATTATCTCTTATGATATCGGTGAGGAACCTTTGGATGCTCTCACATCACTAAAACCATCACTACCTTTAGATTCAATTACCTTAAAACATAGTGAATCTGTTTACCTAAAAGGTGATGACGGAACAATAATCAGATTTGCTTCAAGTTCTTATCAAGGCCATTCAGTTCAACGAATACCTTATGGTGTCAAGTGGACAAATAAACCCGAGGTTGTATTCAATGCTTTAACAGAATTACTCGGCAAAGAGAATATACCGATGTGCCAACCATTTATAAAAGCTGGGCTGCAACGTTGGGATATTGAACCCGAAATCATTGCTCCAACCAATAATGAAATAGCTCCCGAGGGCAAGGCCGATGCAGTTCCACTAGTTGACGAAACCATTGAGGAACGTCGAGCCCGGGAAGAAGACAATAGGGCGGCAGCGCGGGCCAGGCGGCATTATTAAATATGGTGAATTTGTGGCAATAGCAAAAATTCAATGTAAGCAGATATTCTGCACTCATTGCAAAACCTTTAAGGTAGTTCGATTAGAGATTAACGAATGTCCGCATTGTCATCTAAGGTTTCGGTGCGCGCCGGTCGAATTCGTTACAAAGAAGGTTAAGCATTAGGGTTGTTGGGAGAGTTTGTAACTTAAATTGAAATCTATATCTGATGGTCGTTTATGCAGGGCTTTAGCAATCTTACATTTCGTAATCGGCCAAAGAGGGGAGCATTTTGTTGAAAATAGAATACCTCGAAACCGTCTACAAGATTATATATCTGAGATCAATGCTTATCGCCGGTCATATATCCCGATTGCAAGTAAAAACATTCACGTTATTGACAAACCCATCTAAAGTGTTATTATGACAAGTAATTTATAAGGCCAAGTTAAAAATAAAGTAATCTGAACTCAAAAGGAAGGTGACGAATGAATAGCGCAGCCGTCTATTGCAGGGTAAGCACAGATAATCAGGAGCGGGAAGGCACCAGTCTTCAAACTCAGTTGGAGAATTGCTTAAAATACTGCCAGGACAAGGGTTATAACGTGTCCTATCGCTTCAACGAGACATATTCAGGGCTTTCCCTTGAGCGCCCCGAATTGGACAAGATACGGGAATTGGTCAGAAACGAAGAAATAGACTCCATAGTCTGCTATTCTCTTGACCGGTTATCACGCGATCCTGGGCACGGCGTNNGACAATTCAGAATTGGGCAAACTTATATCCTACATACGCGGTTATGCCTCAAAAGTTGAAGCCGAAAAAATAAGAGAACGCACCATGCGTGGCAAGAAAGCACGCGCGAAGGACGGCCGTATGCCAATGGGCAGCGGTATCGGACTCTATGGCTATGATTACATGCCGGTTAGTCAAAAAGGTGGAGGACAACGGGTTATAAATGAAATCGAGGCTGCTTGGGTTCGTAAGATGTTTGAATGGTTAGTCGATGAGGGGTTGACAACTACAGCAATTACCTTCCGCTTAAGAGCGTTAAACGCTCCTACAAAGTCGGGAAAGATATGGTCCAGGCGGTCAGTGCATGAAAGACTCACAAATATAGCCTATACGGGTAAAACTTATGTCTTTACTGATTCAGATGGTAAGGTATTTGGTAAGCCAAAGGAGGAATGGATAGAACTCCCAGGTTTCACGCCGGCTATTATCTCCATAGAACTATTTGAGGCTGCCCAAAAACAACTCAAAATGAACTATGACAAATCCAAGCGCAATTGCAAACATGAATATTTGTTAGGTGGACATTTACGCTGCGCTAAATGTGGGTATGCTTTTGTGGGTCATCCAATTGGGGGAAAGAGATATTATCATTGCTCCCATACCATGAAGATCAATGCTCCGGTGGAAAGGTGTAAAAACGCAATGTGGAATGCTGAGAAGCTAGAAACAATGGTCTGGGCCGAATTAGAAAATTATCTAGGTGACCGCGATATTGTTCGTGGCAACATGGAAAAACAAAGGCAGAATTTGGGTCAACTTAATGCGTTCGAGACAGAACTAAAACAAACAGACCACCAGCTCAAGTCTATTAATCATGAGCAGCACCAGCTTCTACAGTGGGCATTNNGCGGATCAAAGCAAGTCAGTCCGCTGTTGTCAATGTTCCGAACCTTGAACGGTTTATTAAAGATTTGCAGGATAAATTACCATCATTAGATTTTGCTGGAAAGCGCCTCGCTTTAGATATGCTTGGAACCACAGTTTACATTGATGATCAGAATGTAGAGATAATTGGTACGATTGAGCCTGATAGTAATCCAAGCATTGTGTCCCAATCATCCCGATGTTCGTGCAGTGGTAATTATTTTGTTCTCACGGATTTGCAACGGTTCTTATTATTGGGCTCCTGTACTTAATTTGTATATTGGGAAGAGACAAAAGAGATGGGGCGCTGGAAAAGCATTAACACTGGATAAACCATCACAGTCAATGATTGGGTATTAACATCACAACTCAATCCGGATTATTTGGTCAAATTCCAGCCCAGTACACTAATCCCAAATTCTCGCAAAGCTTCCGCCAGAGCGTTTAGCGGCAGCCCCACCACATTGTAATAATCACCCTCGATTTTCTCCACAATCACTGCCCCCAGCCCCTGGATGCCGTAGGCCCCGGCCTTGTCCAGCGGTTCGCCGGTCCGCACATAGGCGTCAATTTCCTGCTTTGATAATTTTTTAACGTAAACCGTAGTACTGACCGTGCCGGAAACAATTTTATTCGTGGCGGTATCCAAAACCGTAAAACCGGTGATGACTTCATGGGACTTTCCGCTGATTTGGGCCAGCATCTTGCGGGCTTCAACGACGGTGTGCGGTTTACCCAGCAGCTTCGTGCCGATAACCCCGATGGTATCCGCCGCGATAATTACGGCGTCTTTGTGTCTGGAAGCGACCGCGTGGGCTTTTTCGATTGATATCCGCCGCACTATTTCATCCGGTTTCAATGCGGGGTCGATTTCTTCGGCGCAGTTGCCGGCATCGACCTCAAATTTCAGGCCGATTTTTTGCAGCAATTCCTTGCGCCGCGGCGACGCCGATGCCAGTACGATTTTTCTCATATCAGAACCTGCGGGTAAACTGAATAATTTTCAATCGAAATGCGGCTGTTTTACCGGCTATTGTGCCGGATTAATCGCCAGCATCGTAATTACAAAAGTTAAATCCTGCCCCGCTAACGGATTACTGGCACTCGGGGTAGCGCCGTAAGCCTGTGCGGCCGGAATCTTTACAGTTTTGGTCTCGCCCACATTCATCCCTGTGACAGCGTTGTCAAAACCCTCAATAACCTGGCCGGTGCCGAGCGTAAACGTGAAAGGCTTGCCGGTGCCCACGGTTGTCTGGTACACCGTACCGTCAGCCAGTTTCAGCGTGTAATCTACCTGGACGGTAAACCCGGCGCGCGCGATGGTCGGTTGCATCTGAAGCAGTGTGATGACAAATGTCAGATTCTGGCCGGCTAACGGGTTGCTGGCGCTCTTCTGTTTGCCGTAGGCATCCTTCGCCGCGATTTTCACCGTTTTGGTTTGCCCGATTGCCATACCTGTAACCGCAGCATCAAAACCGGCAATCACCTGGCCTACTCCCAGTTCAAACTGGAAAGGCTGACCGGTACCCACAGTTGTCTGATAGACGGTGCCGTTTGACAGTTTTAAAGTATAATCCACCTGGACTGTATCGCCTCCTTGCGCGGTGGGCGTTCCCGGCGGCAGGGGCGTAGTTGTAGCGGTGGTTGTAGCAGTTTTGGAACAACCGGCCGATATTAATACGATTCCGGCTAGTAAGGATATCGCCAGAACAAAATAAAGTATTTTCTTCACTTTGAGCTCCTGAATATTTTTACCGAAATATATTAATCGCTGAGTTCAACTTGTGTCGCCCCGGCGCCGCCGTGCTGTGGGTCGGCCGGCCTTTGGGACCGGACCAGTGCGTGCTTCGATAAATAACGCCTCATTTCCTGACGCAAAACGCCCGTGCCCTTTCCGTGAACCACCCATACCCGGTAATGTCCCGCTTGAAATGCCCGGTAAATGAATTCTTCCAGCTTGGGAATCGCTTCATCCACGGTCAGACCGTGCAGGTCGATTTCATCTCCCACACGCTCGGTTTTGGCTTTACTCATATTTTTGTTGGTTAGCATTTTATAAATTATACCATGACTTTACGCTAAAACCGGATAAAACGGCTTTTTGAGGTTCCAGGGCGATTGCAAATACTGAATTTTCTTGAATCCATAAACCGTCATGAATTCGTCATATTCTGCCTTAATTATTTATGACTTTGTTATTATTCGCCCGATATAATTAGGGACCATCAATAATAGAAGAGTAGTAAAAGGGGTGGAATATGGGACTGATATTAGGCATCGGCATCGTTCTCTTGATTTTATGGGCGCTGGGTCTCTTCGTTTTCAGTTGGGGAGCGATTATTTACGTCGCGCTGGTCGTAGCCGTAATTTTAATCGTCATCTGGCTGATTCGTGCTGTATTCCGAAGGGCTTAGCCGTCCTTTAACAAAGGAGGCTTGATATGAACGTATTATGGAAAAAACTGAAATTCAGGGTCCATTGGTTGACTATGTCTGACCGGCAAAAGTACGGATATCTGTGGTTGCGCACGGCTGAACACCTGAAATGAAGCGGAGCTTATTATTATCTCAATAAGTTCCGGATATACGGTCGGGCTGTTTTATTAGCGGCCGTTGTTCTGAAATGCTGTGTTATTTCTTCTTCACCTGGATATAAACGAAGACGAATGTCGCGATACCGCCGATGGTGGCGAATATATCGCAAAAATACCATGGTAGAAAAGTCCATCCGCTGTCCAGTCTGAATACAACCGATTCGAAGATCATGGACAGCATTGCCCAGAATATGACGATGGCAATACCGATTGCAATCAGGCTCCAGGTTCTTGCTTTAGCTGTCATTTTTATATCCTCCCAGGCATAAATTAATGACGCAGGGTTCATTTACGTCGCTCATCTTAATTATATCGCTGTCAGGTCTGACATTCAGTATCCATCCGGTTGGAACGCGCGGTCATCTCCCGTTCATGTTACTTTCATGTTCCGTTCATCTTTTTTCTGTATAATGTAGGTAATGTGAAAACGTGACAAGGAGGCAGCTATGCGTGTACTTGTGGTGGAAGATGAAAGACGGCTCGCCGGTATTATCAAGCGCGGCCTGATCGAAGAGGGGTACGCTGTCGACACAGTCTATGACGGCGAGGAAGCGCAATACATGGGAGAAACAACCTCCTATGATATTATTATCCTCGATATCATGCTGCCGAAGAAAGACGGTATCGCCGTCTGCAAGGAATTGCGCGCCAAAAAAATCAATACTCCCATCCTGATGTTAACTGCCCGCGACAGCGTCGAGGACCGTGTCAAAGGCCTCGATTCCGGCGCCGACGATTACATGATCAAGCCCTTCGCTTTCAGCGAATTATTAGCCCGCATCCGCGCTTTGCTGCGCCGTGAAACATTATCCAAAACTCCCCGCATGCAGGTCGGTGAACTTATCCTCGATACATTAACCCGGGAAGCCTGGCGCGGCGACCGGAAAATTGAGCTGACCACTAAAGAATATTCGATACTGGAATATTTTATGTCCCATCCCAACATGGTCATCACCAGGACGATGCTGGAGGAGAACGCTTGGGATTATGAATACGACAGTATGTCCAACATTATTGATGTCTATATCCGCCGCCTCCGCCGTAAAATCGATGGAGATACGGACGACAGCCTGATTCAAACCGTCAGGGGCGCAGGCTACCGTCTGAAAACGACATGAAATTTTTTAAAAGCATCCGCACCCGGTTGACCCTTTGGTATCTGGCAATCATCGTTGTTTTGCTGTTGATGTTCAGTTCCGTGGCATATTTTATGCTGTATTACAACCTTTACAACAACCTTGACAATGCATTACAGAACCGGGCAAATTCTTTATCCGGTGCAACTGTGGTCATCCCAAGGTCAAACGAACTGTTGATGTCCTTTGACGCCAACGGCACGATGACACAGCAAATCGGCGGGGTAATTGTTGACACCTCCAAATTGAGCGACATGATTAAAAAGGCTATCGCCGGCCAAAACACTTACCTCACTGCCACAGGTACTGAAAATCAGCAGGTCCGGTTATATGCCACCGCTTTTTTTAATCCTTTTAACGGCCAGCCGGTAGTCATTGTCGTGGGTCAAACAACAACTGAAATCACCGGAGTTTTACACACATTTATCTATGTCATGGTCTTTGCCATGGTCGGCGTGATTGTTCTGGCAGGGCTGGGAGGCTTGTTCCTGGCGGAACGCGCGTTGAAACCCGTTCAGCAAATCACCAAAACCGCCCGGAAGATCGAAGGCAGCGACTTGAGTCAGCGCATCGACGTAAAAACCGACGACGAACTGGGCCGGTTAGCCGCGACGCTGAATGAAATGATCGGCCGTCTGGAAGAGTCGTTTAACCGCCAGCGCCAATTCACCGCGGACGCTTCCCACGAATTACGCACCCCGCTGGCAATCATGCAGGCGGAGGCAACTTTAGCCCTGAGCAAAGAACGGACCCCGGATGACTACCGTAAATCCCTGGAAACCATTTCGCAGGAATCGGACTATATGTCATCGGTCATCGGCAAATTGCTCTTTCTGGCGCGCAGCGATGCCGGTAAAGAACAGCTTAATTTTGAGGGCGTCGACCTGAAGGAACTGATTACCGGCCTCTCCGCTAACATCGAAGTCCTTGCTCAGGATAAAGGGATAAAATTCGCGGTAGATGCCAAAGAAGAACTGACGGTGAATGGCGACAAAGTCAAGTTGCGCCAGCTTTTCATCAACATTCTGGAAAATGCTGTCCGCTACACTCCCGCCGACGGTCATATTTCCGTCTCCCTGGTAAAACAGGAATCAAACGCGGTGGTTTCAATCACTGACACCGGCATCAGCATCCCGGCAGAACACCTGCCGCATATCTTTGAACGCTTCTACCGTGTTGATAAAGCCCGCGCCCGGGCTGACGGCGGAGTGGGTCTGGGGCTGGCCATCGCCAAAATTATCGCTGAATCTCACAAAGGCACGATTGGGGTCGAAAGTGAAGTCGGCAAAGGCACTACCTTTACCATCTCCCTCCCGCTGAAAGGCCCGGAAGACCCTGCGGCTGCTTAGACTACGGTTCTTTTTGAAATAATCTCGCTCTTGTCGTTCCCGCGAACGCGGGAATCCATCTTGTATCACACCCGTCTTGACCTGGGTCTGCTGCAATGAGTAGTACCGCAGGGAGGGGCGGCACAACTTAGTGTTTAGAATTCCGATATTCGGATTTTATCAGCTCAACAAGCCTTGCTGCTCGACGAACCCTTGTATTTTTCCCTCAGCTTCGGCTTTTCTATCTTGCCTGTCGGGTTGCGCGGTACTTTGCCGAAGAAAATCCTTCGGGGCCGTTTGAAATGGGCCAGGTTTTTGGCGCAAAAGTCAATCAATTCCGCCTCGGTCAAAGTCACCCCGGGTTTGATGTCCACTACCGCCGCCGCAATCTCCCCCAGCCTTTCATCGGGGATGCCGATTATCGCCGCGTCGTAAATCCCGGGATGGTTGTGCAGTATTTCTTCAATTTCCACCGGGTAAATATTTTCTCCGCCGGTGATGATTACGTCTTTTTTCCGGTCGGTAATCCAGAAAAATCCATCCTCATCCACCCGCCCGATGTCGCCGGTATATAACCACCCGTCTTTCAGTGTTTCCGCTGTTTTCTGCTGGTTCTTGTAATACTCACGCATCACGCCGGCGCCTTTGACGATAATTTCGCCGTTTTGCCCCTGCGGCACATCCCGCCCTTTGTCGTCGACAATCCGCGCCTGCCAGCTGTAGCCCGGNNTTCTCGATGCCGAGATGGATGCAGCCGGGTCCGGTCGATTCGCTCAGCCCGTAATTCGTGTCGTACTGCATTTTGGGGAAATAACTTTTCCAGTGTTTTATCAGGCCCGGCGGCACCGGCTGCGCCCCGATGTGCATCAGCCGCCAGCAGGACAGGTCATAATCTGTCAGCTTCAATTCACCCTTGTCCAGCGCCACCAGGATATCCTGCGCCCACGGCACCAGCAGCCACACGATCGTGCCCCTTTCCTGATTTACCGTGTCCAGAATCAGTTTGGGACTGATTTCGGTCAGAATCGTAGCGCGGCTCCCCGCCAGCAGGCTCCCCAGCCAGTGCATTTTCGCCCCGGTATGGTAGAGCGGCGGAATCAAAATGAAATTATCTTCACGCGTCTGGAAATGGTGTTTCTGCTCCAGCACGGCGGCAAACTCCATGTTCGCGTGGGTCAAAACAATCGGCTTGGGCTCACCGGTGGTGCCGGAAGTAAAATACACGCCGCAGGTATCTTCGGCGGTGATTTTTACTTTCGGCGGCTTCGGGGATGCTTCCCGTATCACGTCCTCCAAAGGCTCCATACCCTCAGGCACATTCGCCCCGGCAAAGATGTAATTTTTAATCGTCGGCAGTTGGCTGCACAGCGGCACGACTCTTTCCGTGAATTCTTCGCTGAATATCATCATCCGCGCTTCCGCGATGTCCGCGCAGTATTTTATCTCCGCGCCCGTGAATCTGAAATTCAGCGGCACCGCCCAGGCGCCGGTTCGGATAATGCCGAAATACGCCGCCAGCCAATCGATGGAATTCATCATCAGGTGGATGACTTTGTCATCTTTTTTAATGCCGCGCGCCGTCAAAGCGTTCGCCACCCGGTTCGCCCGTTCATCGAATTCGCGCCAGGTGACCGTCTTGCGCAGGTTTTTACCCGGATGCAGCTCAATCAAAGCAATCTCATCCGGGTACAGCCGGGCATTCTGTTTTAACAAATCCGCTATCAGCATAAATCAATCGTTTCCGGGCAAGCCACCCGGTTAGTTTTATTGGGGTTATTATAGCAGGTTTTACCGTTTTTCATCATCAATTTTCGTCATTTGAAGGGGTTCTCTTATTTCTTCCCTTGAGACAAAACTTCTTTTATACAGTAGAATATAGAAACTGGAAACAGGTACAGCCAGGTTATGGGGTGTTGACACGGGAAATGGAAAAAGAAATTAAACAGTTAATCCAGGTTTGTGAACTGTGGGAAAACGGCGTCATTGTGGAATCCGTCGACGGCAGCATCCTGAGCTGGAACAAAGGCGCCCGGGATCTCTATGGCTATTCCGCGGATGAAGCCGTCGGGAAAAAACACTCTTTCCTGGTACCCGGCGATGTCAATGACGATTTCCTGTCGATACTGAAAAGAATTAAACAGGGTGCGCCCGTCGCCCGCTATGACACGATTCACCTCCGAAAAGATTACAGCCGCATGACCGTCTCTCTCACGATTTCCCCGGTCAAGGCGGAAACCGGCAACATTATTGCCTTCGCCATTTTTATCCACAACACTGCCGACCAGGCACAGGAAAAAGAATTATTTACCGCTTTGACACAGAGTTCGCCCATCGGCATCTTTATCGTCAATGACGGAAAATTCCTTTATGTCAACCGTCCTTTCGAACGCATCGTCGGCTATGGTATCAATGAACTCATCAATACCGAAACGCTGCAGTATATCCACCCTGACGACCGTGAACTGGTCACCACCCTCTCCCGTGCGGCTTTGAAAAACGGGTTATGCCAGCCGTTCGAATACCGCGTCATCACCAAATCCGGCCAGACCAAATGGGTGTTGGAAACGATCATTTCCATCCATTATCAGGGCCGCAGGGCCGTCCTCGGCAATTTCATGGATATTACCGAAATGAAACGCCTCGCCGAAGAAACCAAACTGACCAACGAACGCCTCACCGCGCTGGTCAAAAACCTTGAGCAGCAGCACCGGCAGAACGCCATCCTCACCGAAATGCGCGATATGCTGCAGGCCTGCTCCAAAATGGACGAAATCGCGCCCATCATCATGGGTTTTATGAAAAAACTGTTCCCTTCGTCTCAGGGCGCGTTGTTCCTGTTAAGCAATTCCCGCACCGACCTCGAATCAGTGGTCACCTAGGGGCGATTTCCCTGCCGCCGCCGTCAACAACATTTTCCCGCCGGACGCCTGCTGGGGATTGCGCCGCGGCCGTGCCCATGTCGTGGAAGATGTCAGCATCGGCCCCAACTGCCCCCACCTCGTGCACACGGTGCCGGCGCCTTATGTCTGCCTACCTTTAATGGCCAAGGGCGATATCCTCGGCCTGCTCCACCTTAAAAATGTCCACCCGGGCAATAATTCCGAAATTGCCGACCTGGGACAAATGGCCGTCACTCTGTCCGAATACCTCTCCCTCTCCATCGCCAATGTCAAACTCAGTGAAACCCTTTCCCGGCAATCGATTCAGGACCAGCAAAGCGGCCTCTATAACCGGCGCTTTATGGAAGAATCCCTGCATCGGGAAATCATGCGCGCCGCCCGCAAGAAAACCTCCATCGGGATTATCATGGGGGATATCGACCACTTTAAAAAATTTAATGACGATTACGGCCACGCCGCCGGCGATAAAATCATCACCCATGTCGGCAAAATTATTAACGACCGTTTCCGCGGTTCCGATGTTGCCTGCTGCTACGGCGGCGAAGAATTCCTGATCATTCTCCCTGAAACATCGCTCGAGGATACGTTCAAACGCGCTGAGGCTTTACGAGAGGAAATCAAAAAGATGGAGGCGGTTTTCCCCGGCCAAGTCGCCGGCACAATCACCATGTCACTGGGCGTCGCCGCTTATCCCGAAAAAGGCCTCCGCATGGAAGACGTCCTGCGCACCGCCGATACCGCCCTCTATAAAGCCAAGCAGGAAGGCCGCGACCGCGTCATTTCCGGCTAACCGCCTCAGGGGGCAGTCTGTGGTCGTATCTGTAGGGTCAGGTTTCGAACCTGACCGCCCGTTGTTCCCGGTTTTGTCATTGCGAGCCGAAGCAAAGCAATCTCGGGGAAGTGATGTGTCAGCACCCTTAAACACTAATTCCGTCGAGGCTGTAGGGTCGGGTTTATAACCCGACCGCCATTTCCTTGCCTTCCGAAATGCCTACTTCACCCTCACCCTGGCCCTCTCCCATCAAGGTAGAGGGAACTAAGTTTTAGGTTAGTACTCTCGCCCCACCGTGGGAGAGAGCTAGAGAGAGGGGGTTTTGTCATTGCGGGCATAATAGTACAAAATGTGTGCTTTTCAGCACTGGAGTTATGCGTGACGTGAGAGTAGTATTTAGAAAAAATCTTAAAACGTTTTAAGGAATGATGCATTGATCAATAAAAACAGTGCCCACGTTGTCATAGCAAAGATGTAAAAAGAAACGGTGGTGGTGTAAATCTTGTAAGCGTTCTTTTAGTTCCCATAACCAGCGTTGTAAGTTAACCAGGGAGCAGATCTGGTTTAGAAGATGGATAGTTGAAGGCTATTCGGTAAGGCAATTGAGCCAACAAAGCGGGCATAGTCAAACAAAACTTTATCGAATTATTAATCATTGGTTAAGTGAGGCTCAAAATCAATCTGAAAATACGCTGGAACAGCATCGGTATTTAATACTAGACGGAACATTTTTACATCGTCCGGTAAGTATTATTACGCTGATGGATGCCGAGACTAATAAAATAATCGCAGGGAAATATGGCGTGAGTGAAAACTCCGAGCGGCAGCTACTTTCCTTCTTTAAACCTTTGATAGCTAGAGGATTAAAACCGATAAGCTGTACAGTAGATGGTAACCGAACCGCAATGCGAGTAATGGAAGAATTGTGGCCCGGTATTGTTATTCAGAGATGTGTGGTACATATTCAGCGGCAAGGTCTAAGCTGGTGCCGGATGTATCCAAAGACAGCCGCAGCCCGCGGGATGAGAAAGCTATTTTTACAAGTTACTGGGATTAAAAACGAAGAGGAACGAGATAAATTCTTTGAATCCATCAACAAATGGGAACAAAAATACGGCCGATACATAGAAGCACACCCTGAAAAAGGAAGAGTATTTAGTGATTTGAAAAGAGCAAGGAGCGTGTTAATAAAAGCGCTTCCTCGAATGTTTAGATATTTGGAGGACCCGAAGATATCTTCCACAAGTAATGGATTGGAAGGATACTTTTCACGGCTAAAAAGTCATTATCGACAACACAGGGGATTAAGTAAAGAAAAGTTAAATAGTTATTTCAATTGGTATTTTCGTTTTAGACCTAAATAGCACACATATTTGGGTAATATGCCCATTGCGAGCCGAAGCGAAGCAACCTCAGGGAAGAGGGGCTGCAACACACGGGTCTACTTCCCCTTCAGAATAAGCTGCCCTTTCCCATCAATCTCCCCGCTAATGCCGGTATGCAACCACCCGTCAATCAAAACCGCCGCGGTCTTCTGCGCATCGCCCTGATACCCGCTGAACAGCGAATCCCCTCGCACCAAAAGTTCCCCGCCGGTGCTGATTCTGATTTCGGTGTTCACGGTCGGGCGCCCGACGGCGGCAAAATCAATTTCCTCTTTCCCCTCTCCGGCAATTACCCCCGCTTCGGGAATCACAAAGGCCGGACGTAAATCGACGCCGACAGCCTGCAGCAGGCGGAAGTCCTCCGGATTGGTCGCCGGGCCGGTGCTGGCAGCACAGCGGATGCGGCTCAAACCGAACCGGCTCCGCATAGGACGGAAAGACAGGAAGTAACCGGGCAGGTTGGCCAGGCCTAACAGGAAATTCCGCTGCCGGTTTTTAATCCGGATATCGGCTAATCGATACACCAGCGGCAGG
>PMCB01000007.1 GCA_003153955.1 Dehalococcoidia bacterium
ATGGACACCCATTTATCATTGCCGGCGCATTTGTAGTTTCCGTGAGGAGCCATACCGGGACGGTTGTTGCCATTGCAGCCCGCAATCCGGCCATTCATGAAGTAGTCCATAAACGGTTCGCCGATGAGTGATGAAGTGGTTTCGCATTCCGACAAATCGATATACTGGCCTTTGCCGGTCCGCTTCTTGTAGCGCAATGCGGTCATCATTGCAAAAGCTCCGGTCAGAGTGGCCATGACATCGCCATAGGCGTGCTTGAAGCCAAGGGGACGGTCACCCTTGTAACCGAGCATGCTGTCAATGCCGGCAATAGCGGACATCAGCGGCGCGTAAGCCATGATGTTCGCTTCAGGGCCGTATTGCCCGGTGGGCGCCAGTTTTATCATGATGATATCGGGTTTAATTTTCTTCAGTTCTTCATAGCCGAGGCCATGCTTTTCCAGCGTGCCGACGGTAAAGTTCTCATTGACAACATCACTTTTCTTGATCAACTCTGTGATGAGTTCATGCCCTTTGGGTGAATTCCAGTCCAGGGTGATGCTCATCTTGCTGCGGTTATTATTGTGGAAAGCCGGGTTCAGTTCCAGGGTATCGCCCAGTTCGAAAACCTTCCCCAGCCGGAGGCCGTCCAGCCTCTTGCGGGATTCAATTTTAATAACTTCGGCGCCGTGGTCGGCCATAATGTGGCCGAGAACTGTTCCTGCCCATACCCAGCCAAAGTCAACAACGCGGATGCCTTCGAAAGGTAGTTTATTAGCCATTAGATTACCTTCTCCTTTTTCAGAGACGCCAGGGCGGTTTTGGAGTAGCCCAGTTTCTTGCTGAAAATTTCTTCGTTATGTTCACCGAGCAGGGGCGCCGCACGCCGGACAGTAAACGGCGATTCGGTGAATTTATAGCCGACACCGGGATATTTCAGTTTGCCGGCCGCCGGATGGTCGATTTCGACGAAATAGCCGCGCACTTTGAGATGTTCGTTGTTGGCGGCATCCTGCACATTCCGGACGGGAGCAGCGGGAACGCCGTTATCCTGACAGAGATGATAAATTTCTTCTTTACCGTGCGACATCAGCCATGGTGTCAGGAAAGACTCGGCTTTTTCCGGGTTTTCATCCACGATCTTAATACGGTCGTTGAACATCGGGTCTTTGGCCCATTCGGGATTACCCATGACCTCGACGAATTTCTTCCACTGCCGGTTCTGCGGCGTATCGATGCAGACATAGCCGTCCTTACAGGGATAAACAGCATCAGTGAAAGCTTGATGCTGGACCCTGTATCCGCTCCGGGTTCGGATACGGTTTTCATCGAGGAAAGGCTGAGCGCCCTGACCGATATGGAAGGTTGTCCAGCATTGAGCTTCCGCAAGGTCGATGTGGATACCTTCACCGGTCATATCGCGGTTGAACAGGGAAATCATGGCCACCATGGCGGCCTGTGTGCCCGAATTAAAATGCGACTGGCACTGCGGCGGGACGAGCGGTTCACGCTCGGGGTAGCCGCTGGCAGCAGTGATGCCGCCTAAAGCGCAGATGTTGATGTCATAGGCTTTCCAGTCTTTGTAGGGGCCGGTCAAGCCGTAAGGGGATAAGGAAATCATGACAAGACCGGGATTAACCTTCTTGAGTGATTCGTAATCGAGGCCGGCTTTCTTGACGATGTCATAAGGATAATTCTGGACGAAAACGTCGGCATCTTTGATTAATTTGAGAAAAACCTCTTTGCCGGCCGGCTTGGTCGGGTCAAGGGTAACACCATACTTATTGGTGTTGAGGTAAAGGAACAAGCCGCTTTTTTCATTATTAGGGATGTCCTTGGGGAAAGGCCCATGCCGGCGGGACTCATCGCCGGTGGACGGGGGTTCAACTTTAATTACTTCTGCCCCCATGTCTGCCATTAGCTTGGTGCAGAAAGGAGCCGAAATGAAGGTACCCCATTCGACAACTTTCACATCAGACAATGCCTGGTCTGTCATTCTTATTCTTCCTCCTATCGATTGATATTTAGTATGATTTTATTAGTAATCTTTTTAAGGCGGATGAGTGTTTTTTAACTTACACTCACCCATCACCTTAATCCTTTCCCGCACTTGGGAGAGGAGACTAACCGTTTATATTAGTCGCTGTGTCACCGATTAAAATCGGGGAATCCGGGCGGGCGGGTTCGAAACCTGCCCCTACATATGTTACCAGTTGTGAACAAAAACTAACCGGAGGTTTTGACGAAGCCGTTTTCCTTCATTTTTTTGATATCAGCTTTGGAGTAGCCCAATTCCGCCAGGATTTCCGCGGTATTCTGCCCGGTGAGGGGCGCCATGCTGCGGATTTCAGGCTGGGTATCGGACATCTTGAAAGGAATACCCACCTGTTTGATTTTACCCAGTGTTGGATGGTCAAGTTCGACGACCATCTTGCGGGCGATAATCTGGGGGTCTTCAAAGAGCTCATCGATTTCATTGACCGGGGTAACGCAGGTATCGGCTTTCATCAGGATAGGCATCCACTCGGCACGGGTTTTGCCGAGGAAGATGCTGGTTAAAGCCGAGACGGCTTCCCTCTGTTTGCGGCGCGTTTCCACCGGATCGGGACGATAATCCTCAAGACCGAAGGCCTGAATATCATCAACGTAAGAACTGAATTTTTCCAGGCCTACCGCCTTGCATAATTTTTCCCAATATTCGCCGGCGACGGCGAAGAGGATGAATTTGCCGTCTTTGCATTCAAAAACCATGGGCAGGCGGCTGCCGCGGCGGATTTTCTTGTGCTGTGAATACCACAGGGGCGCGTGGCGCATGCCCTGGATGTAGGCGACGCCGTCAGCGCAGGCGGTATCTATGAACTGGCCTTTGCCGGTTTTCTCACGGGCGTAAAGAGCGGAAATAATCGCCACCGCGCCGTGCAGACTGCCGCCGCACATATCGCCGATGGCAATGGATTCAGTGGTGGGGACATGGATACCCTGGGGGCCGTAGCCGATCTGGCCCTGCACCGCGCCTAAAGCCACATAGTTGGGGTCGAACCCGGGGACCTGTTCCATGGGGCCGCCGTAACCGAAACCGGAGATATGACAGTAAATCAGGCGGGGATTGATTTTGCTTAAATCCTGATAGCCGAGGCCGAGCCGTTCCGGCATACCGGGCCGGCCTTCGACGACAACGACATCAGATTTAGCGGCCAGTTTCATGTAAATTTCTTTACCCTCTTTGCTTTTGAGGTCGAGGGCGATACTGCGCTTGTTGCGGTCGCGGGGGTCGTAGGCTTTTTTAATTTCCTCGGATTTATCCGGGGGTCCGCCGCTGGCTTTGGCCGTTACCCGCTCCACTTTAATCGTATCCGCGCCGAGGTCCGTGAGAATAAAGACGCAAAACGGCCCGGGCAGATAGAATGTGAAATCCAAAACTTTGACGCCGGC
>PMCB01000019.1:0-4714 GCA_003153955.1 Dehalococcoidia bacterium
TGGAGCTCATCCGAGTGGAATTGTTGTCGGTCCTGACGACAACCTATGGTTCACCGAGACCTATGGGAGTAAAATCGGTGAGATTTCTCCGGTAACTGATAAAATTACCGAGTACAATATTCCTGGTAAAGGAGGATTACCTATCAGTATTGTTGCAGGTACCGATGGCAACTTGTGGTTCATCGATATGAATCAAAACAGCGTTGATAAAATATCTCCAGCAACAGGAGAAATTATAGAGTACCCCATTCCTACTCAAACCGCTAACGCCGACGATATCACTGCCGGTTTTGACGGCAACCTGTGGTTCACTGAGTCAAGGCCAAAATGCATTGGTAAAATATCTCCGAAGACAGGTATCATTACCGAATATAATGTTCCAGGTTGTTTTGGCATCACCGCCGGTCCAGATGGCAACCTGTGGTTCACTGACGGCTCCAATATTGGAAAAATTTCATTGGCAACGTATGCTGTAACTGAATATAATGTTTCTGTCGATAATGGACCTGCAGGAATTACTGCCGGCCCTGACGGCAACCTGTGGTTCACTGAATCTTCTGGCTTGATAAACAAAATCGGTAAAATCTCACCGGCAACCGGTAAAATTACCGAATATCCTGTTGGTAATTAGATGAAACATTTAACTGAAACTATCGTCAGAATAGTACTATGAAGACTTTCAAAATTACGATTACGAACCAATAAAGAAGAAACAAACGATAAATTTTTTCCGGTCCCGATCCCGC
Organism: Dehalococcoidia bacterium; assembly: GCA_003153955.1. GTDB lineage: Bacteria > Chloroflexota > Dehalococcoidia > Dehalococcoidales > Fen-1064 > Fen-1064. The sequence goes on from PMCB01000019.1 coordinate 747, forward strand.
ATCAAAGTGCGGGAAAAGCTTTCATCGGGATGGAATAGTTGATATTGACCTTTTCGAATTAGTTTTGTGTTTGGATACCTTGATTATTTCGGCATTATTTTCAATAGCCTGCTGAATTCAGCCTATGATATAATAAGCCATAAGGTTTTTACTCTCGAAAAACCGATTAACCCTTGAGAAAATCCACCCGCATATCCGTTTCCCATGAGTTAATAAAACATGGTTGTTATCCTTGACTTTTAGCAGGAGATTAGATAAATGGCCTACAAAATGAAGAACAAAAAACTCAATCAGTGGGTGAAAGAAATTTCCGCCCTATGCAAGCCGGACAAAATCTACTGGTGCGACGGCAGCAAAGAGGAATATGACGCCCTGATGGCTGAAATGGTGGCTGCCGGCATGGCAACGCCGTTGAAAAAACGCGCAAACAGTTTTCTGTTCCGGTCGGACCCCAGTGACGTCGCCCGCGTCGAAGCGCGCACCTATATCAGCACGAAAACCCGGGATGAAGCCGGCCCGACCAACAACTGGGTAAATATCGATGAATTGAAGCCGACGATGACGGCGCTGTATAAAGGCTGCATGAAAGGCCGCACGATGTACGTTATCCCCTTCTCGATGGGCCCGGTCGGATCGCCCGAGTCGAAGATTGCCGTGGAAATTACGGACAGTGCCTACGTCGTCTGCAACATGCATATCATGACCCGCGTCGGCGGCAAAGTAATCGATTTACTGAACGAAAACGGGGATTTTATCCAATGCCTGCATTCGCTGGGCGCGCCGCTGGCGGAGGGGCAAAAGGACGTTTCCTGGCCCTGCGCCCCGATGGAAAAGAAATACATCAGCCATTTCCCGGACGAAAATACCATCTGGTCTTACGGCTCGGGCTACGGCGGCAACGCCCTGCTCGGGAAAAAATGCCTGGCGCTGCGGCTCGGCTCCGCCATTGCCCGGCGCGAAGGCTGGATGGCCGAACATATGATTATTTTGCGCTTGACCAACCCGGAAGGACGGCAATATCACATCACCGCCGCTTTCCCGTCAGCCTGCGGGAAAACCAATCTGGCCATGATTCAGCCGACGATTCCCGGCTGGAAAGCCGAATGCATCGGCGACGACATCGCCTGGATGAAAATCGGGCCGGACGGCCGCCTGCGGGCGATTAATGCCGAGGCCGGTTTCTTCGGCGTGGCGCCCGGCACTTCCTATAAATCAAACCCCATGGCGATGGAAACCATTAAGAAGAATACGATTTTCACCAACTGCGCTTTAACCGACGACGGCGATATCTGGTGGGAAGGGATGGAAGGCCACCCCACGCACCTCATCGACTGGAAAGGCAAAAACTGGACACCGGACAGTAAAGAACTTGCCGCGCACGGCAACTCGCGCTTTACGGCGCCGGCTTCCCAATGTCCCATCATTTCTCCCGATTGGGAAAAACCGGAGGGACTGCCAATAGACATCATTATCTTTGGCGGGCGGCGTTCAGGCGTAGTGCCGCTGGTAACCGAGGCATTCGATTGGGACCACGGCGTTTTTATGGGCGCAACGGCGGCTTCGGAACCGACTGCGGCGGCCCTGGATAACCTCGGGATACGTTACGACCCGTTTGCGATNNGAAATGGGCGATAAACTGCAGAACAAAGCCCCGAAAATTTTCTACGTGAACTGGTTCCGCAAGAGCAGCGACGGTAAATTCCTGTGGCCCGGATTCGGGGATAACAGCCGGGTCATCGAATGGATGTGCGACCGTGTGGACGGTAAAGCCGAGGGCCGGAAGACGGCCATCGGTTATCTGCCCAACGGCAGCGACCTGGACCTGCGGGGCCTGAATGTGGCTCCGGAAAACATCAACGAGTTATTGCGGGTGGATGCGGAAGCCTGGAAGCTGGAAATCCCCAAGATGGAGAAATTTTTCGCGCAATTCGGCGACCGTCTGCCGAAAAGATTAAGCAATCAATTCAATGAGTTGAGAAAGAGGCTGGGATAAGGAGAAATTCTCTCTCAATACATTTACTTCGAAATATTTGGTTACGAAGTAAAGTATACATTACTCCGTAAGTACTATAGCCTTGTCTCTCTCCCGTCGTACCTCCGGGACCTGTGGCTTAAAAAGGAGAGAGGTTTAAAAATAGGTCTCCCTCCTTCCCAAGGAGGGATTAAGGGAGATTGACAAATTTCAATATTTTGGATGTTGAAGAGGTAAATTATTTGAAACACAGCGCGGTTTTATTTGATCTGGATGGCACCCTGCTGAACACCCTTGAAGATGTTGCCGGCTCGGTGAATCATGGACTGGAAAAGCTTGGTTTTCCGCGGCACCCCGTGACAGAGTACAAAAATTTAATCGGGGAAGGCCGGGATGTGCTGGCAATGAAAGCTCTTCCCGAAAACCGCCGGGATGCGGAAACCGGGAAAAAGTTACTGGCCCTGATAAATACCAATTACGCGGTTCACTGGGCAGACCACACGCGTCCCTATCCCGGTATTCCGGAACTGCTGGACGCCTTGACCGCCAGAGCTATCAAAATCACCGTCCTATCCAATAAAGCGGATGATTTGACCAATATTTGCGTCACCAAATTACTGGCCCGCTGGCACTTTGCGCTGGTGGCAGGCTCGAGGCCAAACATCCCGAACAAGCCGGACCCGGCCGGAGCAATACAACTGGCAAAGCAAGCAGGCATCAGCCCGGCAGAATTCCTTTACCTGGGCGATTCGGATATCGATATGAAAACCGCCGTCGGGGCAGGGATGTTTCCGATTGGAGCCGGCTGGGGATTCCGTTCCGAAAAGGAACTGCTCGGCTCGGGCGCTAAGGCTGTACTAAAACAACCGGAAGAACTGCTGGAGTATTTGTGAAATAGCTGTCAGCGGTCAGCTTTAAGGAGTACGTTTTAAATGGAGAATAAATTACCTTTGCCGCAAGCCAAACCGGAAGAAGTTGGCATGTCAACCGATCGGCTGGCGCGCATCCGTCCGGCATTGCAGAGTTTTATCGACCGCAATCAGACACCAAATTTCGTGACGCTGGTGGCGAGGGAAGGTAAAATCGTCCATTTTGAAGCTCAGGGATACTCGGACACAGCAACGAAAAAACCGGTAGCGAAGGATACGATTTACCGGCTGTATTCGGACACCAAGCCGATTACCGGCGCCGCCATCCTGATACTCTGCGAAGAAGGTTTATTGAGCCTGAATGACCCGGTTTCCAAATATATTCCGGCGTTCAAAAATCCCCTGGTGACCACAACTACCCGGGTGCGCCCCGGCCCGCCGGAAACATCCAACATCATGCCGGCCAGGCGCGAAGTCACAATCCGCGACTGCCTGGCCAATACCACGGGACTGGCCACCTACCGGCGCTCCCCGCATTGGCTCAGCACGAAATTCAAGAAATTCATTGAGGAGTCAGGCTGGGACATCACCGAAAGCATCGATGCTACTCCCCATAAAAGTTACCGCGAACGCGTCGAGGCGCACGGCCGGATACCACTCAGTTTCGAGCCCGGCTCTGATTATGAATATCATATCGGCTACCCGGTCCTCGGGGTGGTCATCGAAACAATCACCGGCCAAACGCTGGAAGAATTTTATCAGGAACGTATTTTTAGGCCGCTGGGCATGAGAGACACCTCCTTCTACCTGGATAAGGCTAAATTAAAACGGTTTTCCACCAGTTATACGCCCAAATACGAGAACGGGCAATGGGGCATGGGTGTCTTCGACCAGGCCGAGACCAGCGAAAAAGTCAGGGGGCCGAAGGTGCATTTCGGCGCCGGCGGCGACCTGGGCGGAGCTTTATCCACAGTGCCCGATTATACCCGCTTCGTCCAGATGCTGCTCAACAAAGGGGAATACGACGGAGCGCGGATATTGAGCCGCAAATCCGTGGAAATCATGACGGCCGACCAGACCGGCGGGATACTGACCAACGAAGGGCCGGGATTCGGCTTCGGCGCGGG
>PMCB01000019.1:4722-13978 GCA_003153955.1 Dehalococcoidia bacterium
ACCCAGAAGATGATTTCCAATGCCATGGTCAGGGGGATCGATGCCCCGACCGCGCCCGACAACAGTTACCTGGAATTATTCGAACGGCTGGTATACCAGGCTTTACTTTAAGCAATAAATGATTCAGGATTAAAGAATGGCGACAAATACAATCAATCTGAAATGTGAATTAAACGTCGAGGATGCCATTGCCTGGAACGAATATTATCTGGAAAACAGCGCCCAATGGAAAAAGAACTGGAAATTGATCCGTTTTTTGTTCATGCCGGTGATGGTAATTTGCTTCATTCTCGGCGTGATTTATCTTTTAGTTAATCCTCTCTATTTAAGCACGCTGATCGCCGGCGGGATCGGGATTTTTCTCGGCGGCGGCGGTTTCCTGTACTATTTCTTTTATCCGAATACGATGCGGCGCCGTATCCGCAAAACCGCGAAAAAAGCCTACAGCTACCGGAACAGCTTCATCGGCAGCCATCAGTATGCCGTCTCCACGGCCGGCATCGTGGATAACGACAACGACCTTGTGAAATGGACGGCGGTGGAAGACATCGTGCAAACGGAGACACACATTTTTATCCTGGTCCGTCCCAAAAAGGCCGTAATTATTCCCAAACGCGCTTTCGCCGATAGTGCCGCGGCGGAACGATTCGTGACAAACGTACGGAATATTTTTCAGGCGGCGCAGAAAACCGCGTAGGAAGCTACTTACCTGATAGTCGAACGGGCCTCTGTGGCTGTTATTATTGATTAAGTCTAAGATGAAAAAACTACTATATTTACTGGCCACTATTGCCCTCGTTACGGGATTGACCGGTTGTTCCCTTTTTTCTAAACCTGCCCACACAACGGTTACTCCCAACGGACTCGTTGTCCATTATNNTATCTGGATGTGGGACAGGGCGACTCCGAGATATTACAGTGCGGCAATCAGACCATGCTCATTGATGCCGGCACGAATGAAAGCACAAATACTTTAATCCAGGATATCAAGGGATTAGGCATCACCCGTTTTGATATTGTTGTTGCTACTCATCCGCACGAAGACCACATCGGCGGTATGGATGCGGTCATCAACCAGTTTGATATCGGCACGGTTTACATGCCGGATGTCACTGCCAATACTGTCACCTTTTCCGATGTTTTGAAGGCGATAAAAAACAAAAATCTGACACCGGTTCACCCCGCGCCGGGGATGGTTTTCAATCTGGGAAATGCCCGATGCACGGTGCTGGCGCCAAACAGCGCAACATATACGGATTTAAATAACTACTCGATTGTGATCAAAGTGGTTTTCGGCAGCAATTCTTTCCTGTTCACCGGAGACGCACAAACCCAGTCGGAACAGGAAATGCTTGCGCGGGGTTATAATCTCCAGGCCGATGTCCTGAAAGTGGGTCACCACGGCAGCGACACCGCAACCTCGCCTGCCTTCCTGGCTGCGGTAAAGCCCAAATACGCGGTCATCGAGGTCGGAGCCGGCAATGACTATGGACATCCGCATGCGGTCACCTTACAAAAGCTGGCGGCGGCCGGCGTCACTGTCTACCGCACCGATTTGAACGGAAATATTACCATTACTTCAGACGGCTTAAATATTTCAATAAGCGCAGCAAAACCATGAAAGTAATCCTTGACCGGTTCGAGGGCGATTTCGCTGTTTGTGAAAAAAAAGACCGCACGATGCTCAATGTAAAACGTGATAAATTACCGCCGGAAGCAAAAGAAGGCGATATCCTTAACATTAACGACGATATAATTACCGTCGATTCGGCGGCGACGACCAAACGAAAAAATACCGTCAATAAGCTATTCGCCGACCTTTTTCAGAACAAGGGGAAAGGAAAAACCAAATAATCACCACTTATCTTTTCTGCTTAATTGTGGATTCCGGACTTTACCGGAATGGACTTAACGGAGAAACAGACCTAATTCCCAGCCGGCTCCGGCGGCACCAATGACACCCCGCGCATGAAAAAGCCGTAAATCAGGCTGCCGATGATCATCAAACCGCCGACTGCCCCGAAGGCGATTTTGTATTCCATTTTACCGGCAAAGATTCCCAGCATGACACCCGTCAGAATCGGGCCCAGGGACTGCCCGATGTCCATGATTGTCGAAAGCAGCCCCAGTGCGCTGCCGCGGTTCCCGGCCCGGGATAAATCCGCCACCAGGGCCGAGGTGGAAGCGGTAACGGTGGACAACCCCAGCCCAAACAGGCCGATTAAGACAATCAGCACAAACCAGTTCAGACTGAAGCTCAACGCCGCCGTGACCAGTCCGCCTAAAATCAAACCGCTGATAATAATCGGCACACGGCCGTGACGGTCGGAGAGCCGCCCCATGATGGGTTTGGTGAGCGCGACCACGACAATCTGGCCGGTGAAAAGAGACCCGATTTCCAGTGTGGTAAATTTGGAGTTTTCCGTGAGATAACGGGGTAAATAAGTCTCGACGGCGCCGTAGGCAAAATACTGCACCGCTTCCACCAGACTGGTGGACAAAATTCCCCGGTGCGTAACGATGGTGACGATTTCCCTGCCGATATTTCTTTTTTCCCTTTTGACGACCGGGGCTGCGGCTTTCTGAGGGAACGTAATAAACAGAGCCGCGGCCAGAGCCAGCACGCCTAAAATACCGTCCACCAGATACACCCAATGATAGTTGCTGCCCATGATCAGCGCACCGCCGAGCAACGGCGCCAGAAAACGCCCGACCATGGTCGCGGAAGAGTACCACGCCATTTTTTCGCCGCGTCCCGTACTGTATGTATCGGCCACAGCCGCCATGGCAATCGGGCCCAGGATCGCCGTCGCCAAACCGTGATAGACACGTACCAGTACCAGCGACCAGATACTATGGACAAAAAGATAGCCGAAAGGCGCCGTGGCAAAAACAAAAGCCGCTATCAATAACAGCCGCCGCCGTCCCACAAAATCGGAAAGCGTGGCAGCCGGGAAACTGACCAGGATGCCGACCACCGTAGAGGCGGCGGCGACAAAACCAAGGGTCTTGTCCGGGATACCCAGAGACCCGGCAAATAACGGCAGCACCGGGCTCTTGGCCATGGTGGAACTAAAGATTGCCAGGCCGCCCATGATGCACAAAAGCAAAAACGGCGTAAATTTAATATTCAGAAAGCTTTTTTTATTTCCCTTGTCAGAACNNGGGGAAAATAAAAAAACCTCCCGGAGGAGGCTCAGTGCCTTCCTTTTCACGGTTTATCCGCGCCTATCGTTTCCCTGACGGGATGGCTTTGGCACCTTTAAGAAAGCTTAAAGGTTGCCGGGCGGGTGATAGGGCCAATTCCCTGACCGCCACTCTCGATAGTAAATATTTTTAATACAGGTACTACGCTTATTCTAGCTTTTGAGTGGAATATTGTCAAAGGTGAACCCGGTCCCGAATTTTTCATGATGAACCTTGTTATCTGCTAAACATTTTCACTAAAATTAAGCAGACTGTATCCGGTGAGCCGCGTTTCCGGGACAAAAGCAGAAAAGGGGAAAATAATGGATAAATCTAAAAGACCAACACCATTTTCATTATGGATATTACGGCTATTATTGATTTTTATCGGGGCAGGCGGATTAATCAGCGGCGCGATGCTTTTTTCATCTCCTGACGGGGCAATGATAAAGCTGAATATAAGCATTCTGCAGGGAACCCCTTTCGTTAATTTTTTAATTCCGGGGATTATCCTGTTTCTGTTCATCGGCATCTTCCCAATCCTTGTCAGCTATGGACTTTNNAGCCGCTGATCACGGTCTGGGGAATCGCGATTATTACTTTGACTTTGCTGCCTAAAATCAGACAATATTACGCGGTAAAAAAGTAAACCGGAATCAGGAACAAACAAAATTGTCCCGGCGATCGCAGATTGAGATACGGTTATTCCGATTATCCCCATGAATTACCCGATCCGGCGAAAGAAAATAGCACATATTTACGTACGTTGACATCAAATATTCACGGCATTATAATTTCGATTATATATTTTATTATATGTGATGTATTGACACAGGAGAACTAAAATGGAAGTCCCGAAAACCGAAATCCGCGCCGGCGATGCCATCCTCTGGAAAGGGGGCGGGCCCGTTGACGCTTCATTTTCATTTATTCTGGGCCTGTTTTTCCCCGATTGGGCCAAGCGTGACTGGAAGCCGTGGCATACCGGATTTGTGATCTGCGTACTGGACGACGGGGAGATAGTCACATTTCAAGCAGTGGCAAAAGGAGTCCACGCGATTACTTATCCAAATGCCGAAGCAATGGGAGACTGTAAAACATACCGCTGGCTGGATAATCCCGACCAGGCACAGATAGACAGATATGTACGGGACAACGACGGACGACCCTACGATTTTCTGGGGTATCTCTGGACCGTCGGCGGGTCAATCAGCATGGTCTGGTTCAACCACCCCTACCGGCTGTCCAGCTGGATGTTCTTTTGCTGGGAAAACCTCTCCAATTTCATGTGTTATATGGGGAAAGAACTGCAGCCGGGTTATGAGCCGTGCTTGCTTTCGAAAATCATCAATGCGCTGGAAGCCGGCAATGCGGTTAGAACCCTGAGGTTGGCAAAGCGCATGGAAAAATCAGGGTTTTAAAAACTTTCACGGGTAACGCTAAAACAATCCCGAAGCTTTCATGCTGAGGTGTTTGTTGTCCCCGATGATGATATGGTCGAGGACATCGATGCCGATGATTTGCCCGGCTTCGACCAGCCTTTTCGTCAGGCCGATATCCTGCTCGGAGGCGGACGTATCGCCGGATACCAACAATCATTTAATAACAATTTATTTTCGGACAATTGAATTTTTGTCCCGTAACCAATGTTCTGTTAATAAAGGACTGGCTACTAGAACTCCTTGTAAAGACTTATATGGTGAAGATTTTAGCTTTTCTATTTTAAGAATTTTCACCACTACGTCTACTGCAATTGGGCCAGGAATAGGTTTACCACTGGCAGTAGTTTTTTCAGACCAAGCCTGATCAATTTGTCGTCCCAACATCTCATCTATCTCGGACTTCTCTGTAGCTTGAACCTTCTTTTCTGTTTTTGAGGGATTTGAATTCTTTTTTACCTTTTTCTCTGAATCATTTTCGATCATAAAAACACTGTTATTTTGTTCTAAGTAGAAATATTGATCGCATGAAATAGGTAATTTCTTTAGAACTTTGTTTTTATCGCCGGCGCCATATACTTTCTTCCCAGAAGAACGTAATTTATTTATAAGGGGAATAAAATCAGAATCTGAGGATACAATAACAAAGGTGTCAATTGGAGATGTAAACAACAATTCTATCGCATCAACCGTTAGTCTAATGTCACATGCATTCTTGCCTTTTTCCGCTGATTTTAATACGTGCACTGCATCAATCCCTAACTCAAGGATTTGATCATTACTTTTATTGGCCTTGCTCCAATCAGCATAGGCCCTTTTGAGAGCAATTTTTCCATATGCAGCTAATTGTTCAAATAATTTTTGAATTGTATTTAGCCCAATATTTTCAAAATCGATGAGAACTGCTATCCGATCCTCTTTTCCCTTCTGCTCATTCATAAGTACAATCCTTTAACTTGAGGACTAAATCGAAACATTTAGAAACAACAAAATCCCTCGCCTTCACTTACAACAATGTTTAAATATAAGGAAGGTCACCAACTTCTGACAACTTTGCTTCATAGGGATTGTTTAAAGTTCTTTCTCTTATTATTTAGACGGAGGATTGTTTCCTCTATTTCCACCTGAAGGATTGCCGGTAGTGCTTGGGAAATTAGGACCTCCTCCTTTTCCGCCACCCTTGCTGCCGCCTCCTCCGTGACTTCCACCACTTCCTTTACTCATAATTACCTCCTTTGATGAATATTCTCAAAAAGATATGAAACGTATTTAGTATAATCGTATCGCGAATAACTGTCAATGCGGAAATAATTTGAAATCAGTTTCTTTCTGCAATGTGAAGTTGTAACAGACAAAATGCTTAAAACAATCCCGAGGCTTTCATGCTGAGGTGCTTGTTATCCCCGATGATGATATGGTCGAGGACATCGATGCCGATGATTTGCCCGGCTTCGACAAGCCTTTTCGTCAGGCCGATATCCTGCTCGGAGGCGGACGTATCGCCGGAAGGGTGATTGTGGACAAAGATGACCGAGGCGGCTGAGGCAGAAATCGCCTCTTTGAACACTTCCCTTGGATGGACGATGCTGGTATCCAGACTGCCGACCGAGGTTTCGCAGATTTTAATGACCTGGGCGCGGGTATCCAGCAGAACGGTCATAAAATATTCTTTCTTTTTGCCGTTGAGTTTGTTTTTTACGAGCGCGGCGACATCGACGGGATTTTTAATCACCGTTTTATTGTCGGCGGAAGGATAGCCTTCCAGACGGTTGGATAGTTCAAAGGCGGCTTTGATCTGACAGGCTTTAGCCAAACCGATGCCTTTGACCTGAGAAAGTTCTTCCACGGTGGCCGCGGCCAGACCTTTCAATCCGCCGAATTGGCTGAGCAGCCGCTGCGCGGTAACCATAACGGACTCGCCGGCAATGCCACGTCCCAGAATGACGGCCAGGATTTCCTGAGCGGAAAGAGCCTCCGAGCCGAATTGTTGCAACCTTTCACGGGGGCGTTCGGCGACGGGCAGGTCGTGGATGGTGAAGGAGTCTTTTGGCGGCTTTTCTTCATTTATCATATACAATACATTCTAATTGGATTCAGATGGATTGTAAAGACAAATTTTTAGTTCCCCACCTAAATGGATGGAAGCCCTTCTCTGAAAGGCTGCACTGTATAATAGAGGATGCATTAGGGCGGTCGGGTTCGAAACCCGACCCTACATGCTCGCCCGTTGTTCTCCCGGCAACGACAATAATACTTGTCACTTGATTATTGAATTTTGTTTATTTCCGGTTATACATCCTGTTTACCGACAATCGAACGGAGGTAAGCGGTGATGAAGCCGTCAATCTCCCCGTTGAGGACGGCTTCCGTCTGGCTGGTTTCATAATCGGTGCGGTGGTCTTTGACCATCTTGTAGGGATGCAGGACATAACTCCGGATCTGGTTGCCCCAGCCGGCTTCGATGCGTTTACCTTTCAGTTTGGCGCGTTCTTCCGCCTGTTTTTCCAGTTCCCCTTCCAGAATCCGGGAATAAAGGATTTTCATCGCGAATGCCTTGTTTTGCAACTGGCTGCGTTCGGTCTGGCAGGTCACGACAATACCCGTCGGGATATGGGTGATGCGGACGGCGCTGCTGACTTTCTGGACGTTTTGGCCGCCGGCGCCGCTGCTGCGGAAAGTATCAACTTTGATATCTTCGGGCGCAATCTTTACGTCGACGTTTTCTTCGGCTTCCGGCATGACTTCGACCAATACAAACGAAGTATGACGGGCATGGTCGGAATCAAACGGCGAAAGGCGGACCAGGCGGTGCACGCCATGTTCGGATTTCAGGTAACCGAAAGCATAAGACCCGGCAATGCTGATAGTAACGTTTTTAATGCCGACTTCTTCGCCGCGGGATTCGTCCAGTATTTCGGCCTTAAAACCGCGTTTNNCGTTTCTCGGCCCAGCGCAGGTACATTCGCTGCAGCATTTCCGCCCAATCCTGGGATTCGGTCCCGCCGGCCCCGGCGTGTATCTGTAAAATGGCATTGCGGGAATCATAGCCACCGCTGAAAGCCNNGTTCCAGTTCCAGTTTGTCCAGGGTTACGGCCAGGTTTTCGATATCTCGAGTAATTTCTTCAGTGAAAGAATTATCGGATTCGGCAGTCGCCAAGTCGATCATTTCGCCAATGTCGACGGTATTTTTTTCGAGGCTGCGCCACTGTTCCACGGTTTTTTTCTGCTCGGCCAAACGGCGCATCGTACTGCGGGCCTGGTTCTGGTCGGACCAGAAACCTGGTTCCACGGATTTTTGCTCCAGCGCCACTATGTCTTTTTCACGGCTGGCGATGTCAAAGACGCTCCAGGAGTGCCGCGATTCGGGCGCGTAATTCTGCCAGTTTGTCTTTTAATTCCTGCATTTGAGCTTCTCACTTTATCTTTGACTTGATTAAATTATACATTGACTTTGGTTATGTTCAAAAGGGGATAAAACCATAATATTTTTATTTTCCGCAGATTACTTAACTTTTTTTAATAAACCTTGATATGGTTATTAAGCCTAACATATTCTGATTTTCCTTTGTTAATGCGCACACAACGCCCCATCTCTTTCTCTTCCCGCGGGGAAGAGGAGGTTGATTAGAGGGGCTGCGCCCCTCTAACTCAAGCCTTGCTTTATATGAATGCCTATTAGTAAGTTGTTACCTATCAGCCCGGTCTATTCTGTTACCATTCTGCCCTGTTTGTAACGTAGGAATCTCCCTCCCTCTCAGGGAGGGATTAAAGGAGAGTGATAAATTTTAACTGTTTCTTCCTGTTACTAATTATTTTCACTTTTGAAATTCCCCGCTGCCTGATGGGCAAACCGGATTGGCTCCGGGAGGCGGTAGCCGCGGCAGCAGCGCATGATCCAGAATATTGCGTCATCAATGGAAATTTTATTGCCGACGGAGATGAAAAGAGGTTTGACATTGTTTTTCGTCCGCAGCACTACACCGATGCTTTCGCCGTTATCCAGCAGTTCCGTAAAATTGCCCGCTTCGGAGGCCGGTTCTATATAAGTGCCGCAAAGCCGCGACTTGGCGCAGCCGATGGTGGGAATATCGAAAAAGAGTCCCAGGTGAGCGGCAATCCCCAGACGACGAGGGTGGGCAATACCCTGCCCGTCCACGATGATCAGGTCCGGCGTATGCGTAATTTTTTCAAAAGCCTGCAGAATCAGAGGCGCTTCACGGAACGTTAACAGGCCGGGAACATAAGGAAAATCAATATTGCCCCGGACTGTTTGGGTCTCGACCAACTCCAGACCGGGATATTCAAGGATTACGACAGCAGCCGTCCCCATCCCGCGAGCCCTTAACGGGGAGGAAACATCGATGCCGGCAATAAAACGCGGTTCCGCAACATTTCCCAAACGGCAAACGTCCAAAGCCAGCCGGTTTTGCAAATCCCGTGCCTGGGCGGTGGTCAAATTCCAGTCATGGAGCCGATTAAAATGCATAAACCGATTATACCGATTGGACGTCATCTTGACAACCTGCTGTCAGTTACGGCATAATACTCTCACTATGGTTAAGATAAGATTACGCAGAACTGGAGCCACCAAAAAGCCAAGCTATCGGATAGTTGTAACTGATAGTCGAGC